>JAIYBU010000135.1 GCA_027488335.1 Cytophagaceae bacterium | reverse complement strand
GCAAAAGAGAATTTTGACCGTAGTAAGCCTCACGTAAATATCGGTACCATCGGTCACGTTGACCACGGTAAAACTACTTTGACGGCTGCCATCACGAAAGTACTTGCAGAAAAAGGTTTGGCAGAGAAAAGAGATTTCTCTTCAATCGATAATGCTCCTGAAGAAAAAGAGCGTGGTATTACTATCAATACAGCTCACGTAGAATATGCAACAGCCAACCGTCACTATGCACACGTTGACTGTCCTGGTCACGCTGACTACGTTAAGAACATGGTAACTGGTGCTGCTCAGATGGACGGTGCTATTCTTGTAGTTGCTGCAACTGACGGTCCGATGCCACAAACTCGTGAGCACATCCTTTTGGCTCGCCAAGTAGGTGTACCTCAATTAGTTGTATTCATGAATAAAGTGGATATGGTTGATGACCCTGAGTTATTAGAGTTAGTAGAAATGGAAATCCGTGAATTATTGTCATTCTACAAATATGATGGCGATAATATCCCTGTAATTCAAGGTTCAGCTCTTGGTGGCTTGAACGGAGAGCCAACATGGGTTGCGAAAATAGATGAGTTAATGGAAGCTGTGGATACATTTATTCCACTTCCTCCACGTGCAACTGACAAGCCATTCTTGATGCCAGTTGAAGACGTATTCTCAATCACTGGTCGTGGAACAGTTGCTACTGGTCGTATCGAAACAGGTGTAATTAACTCTTCTGACCCAGTTGAAATCTTAGGTATGGGTGCTGAAAACTTGAAATCAGTTGTAACTGGTGTTGAGATGTTCCGTAAAATCCTTGACCGTGGAGAAGCTGGTGATAACGTAGGTTTATTGTTACGTGGTATTGAGAAAGAATCAATCAAACGTGGTATGGTTATTTGTAAGCCTGGTTCAGTAAAACCACACGCTCACTTCAAAGCTGAGGTTTATGTATTGAGCAAAGAAGAAGGTGGACGCCACACTCCATTCTTTAACAAATACCGTCCTCAATTCTACTTCCGTACAACTGACGTAACAGGAGAAATCTCGTTACCAGCAGGAGTAGAGATGGTAATGCCTGGTGACAATATCACTATCGAAGTTAAATTAATCAGTGCAATTGCTATGGATAAAGGTCTTCGTTTTGCGATTCGTGAAGGTGGACGTACAGTAGGTGCTGGTCAGGTAACAGAAATCCTTGCTTAATTTATTTTAAGCTGAAAATATAGAAAGAGCATTTTCGAAAGAGAATGCTCTTTTTGTTTTTTATAATAACTAAATATAAATGGCATGAGATTTGAAAAGTTGTGATTAACTTGCATATAATCCATAATGTTTTAATTCAATGAGTAAGAAAAAGAGTAAAATTTCGACCAATACTCCGAATCCTTCTGTGCCTTTGGCCTCGACAAATCCCACAAATGAGGAGGCTAATTTGAACCATCCAACTGAACAAGTTTTATTAAGTTTCTTTAAACGGTATGGTATTTATATCTTGCCAGTGTTGATATTACTGATAGCTTCGTTTTTGTATAATGATTTTCTGTTTGGTAAAAATGTTTTTCTTTTCAAAGATATTGGTAGCGATTCATATAATTTCGATTATCCGAAGCTGTATAATTTGGCTGACCATTGGGAAAAATACGGTTCACCCAGTTGGAGTTTTGAACAGGGCTTGGGGCAGAATATGCACCCATATTGGTTCGACCCTTTTACTTTCTTATTGGTTTTAGGTGGAAAACAAAGCATTGCTAATAACCTTATTTATGTATTCTTGCTTGAATTGCTCTTCGCTGGAATGTTATTTTATTTATTTCTCCGTACTCGAAAAGTAGAAGGTATCTTGGCAGTTTTGGGGGCATTACTTTATGCTTTTAGCGGTTATATGATTTTGGGTACAACTTGGCAAATGTCAGTTTTTGGAACAGAAGTTGTTTATGCTGCTTTTCTATTATTTGCTTTAGAAAAATTTATCAGTGAAAAAAACTGGTATTTTATTCCATTGCCAATTGCCATGATTACGGTGCATTTACCCTTCTATTTGTATCTCTATACCCTACTAATTATCATTTATTATACACTTCGTTTTGCTGAAAACCAACAATGGAATTTTGGTAAATGGTTTGTTGGCTTAGCTACGATTGGAATTATTTCGATTTTGGGGGTTGGTATCGGAGCTTTTATGTTTGGCAGTAATTTGTTTCAAATGATTGAAAGTCCGAGAGGGAGTGGTGAATTTGCTTATACAAATAAACTTATCACACAGCCAGTTTTAGCTCTTGCTGATTCGGTGCAGCGAAGCACAAACTTCATGCGTTTGTTTTCGACTAACATGATTGGTAATGCCGAAACCTTCAGAGGTTGGAATAATTATATGGAAGCTCCAATGTTTTATTGTGGACTTTTGAGTTTGGTTGCTGCTCCGCAAGTATTTTATTTTGGAAATCGCAAGACCAAAATCATATACGGAGTTTTGTTGGGGATGTGTTTTTGGGTGATGCTTTTCCCTTATTTCCGATATACGTTTTGGCTTTTCACAGGTGATTATTATCGTACACTCGGTTTGTTTACGTTGTTTGCTCTTTTGTATTTAAATCTGAAAGCCATTCAACAAATTTTGGAGGAGAAGAAAATAGGTCTCATTGCTCTTTTAGCTACGATAGTTGTATTATTTATCATTCTTTTTGGCTTTGCTCCAGACGAAAACCTAAATAAATCTTTACAAAAAACCGCTGCTTTATTAATCGTTCTTTATGCAGGAGTGTTATTTTTGATTTCAAAAAGAGCATTGCAAAGTATTGGTTTAGGATTATTACTGCTTATTTGTATGGGAGAAATGGCTTTTTTCTCAAATAATACAACTGTCAATAAAAGAAATAGAGCGACTAAGCAAGAAATGAATGAAGCTGGAAATGGTTATAACGACAATACAGTTGAGGCGGTGGCTTATTTGAAAAAGATTGACCCGTCTCCATTTTATCGCATTGAAAAAGAATATGCTTCTGGAACAGCTATTCATGCAAGTTTGAATGATGCAAAAGTACAAGGGTACTATAGTAGCCGTACTTATCAATCATTTAATCAGCTTAATTATGTACGCTTTATGAAAAGTGTAAAATTGCTGAATCCAAATGATGAAACTTCTTCAAGATGGATTGCGGGTTTATTTGGTTCGCCTTTGTTACAGCGTTTGTGTGGTGTAAAATATTATTTGGCTAATTCTCCGAATACTTTTGCTAATTATACAAGAATGAATATGGATTCGGTAGCATTAGTGGGCAATGTAAAAGTACTAAAACTGAAAGACGCTCTTCCGCTTGGTGTAACATTTGACAGTTATATTTTAGAAGATAAATTTGAGAAACTTGATTCTACAAGCCGCCAAGCTATATTATTGCAGGCTTTATCGGTTGATAAAAATTTACAGACGAAACTAAAAGGTTTCAAAGAACTCACATCAGCAAATATTCCTGAGCAAGGAGTAACGATAGAAGCATTACAAAGCTGGGTAAGTCAATTGAAACGTGATACGCTCCAAATTACAGAATTTAAACCCAACTATATCAAAGGAGATATTAATCTGAATACCTCAAAAGTATTATTTTTGGCCATTCCACATGATAAAGGTTGGTCGGCAATGGTTGACGGAAAAGAAACAATTATCGAAAAAGTGGATGCTGGATTAATGGGGATATTGTTAGAAAAAGGTAATCATAAAGTAGCATTGGCATTTGAACCGCCGTATGTGAAAGAAGGGACGTATGTCTCGATTATTTCTCTATTACTTTGGGGAACTGGAATAGTATTTTTTAGCCGTCGCAAGAAAAAAGTTATGGAGATGGCTGCTAAAGAGAAAGAAATTTAAACTGAACTAATAAAAATAAAAAATGTCTGAAAAACGTAACGCCGCTACAATATTTATATTTATTACAATTCTTCTGGATGCAATTGGCTTTGGAATTATTATTCCCGTCATGCCATCGTTGATTTCAGAATTGGCTCATACCGATGTCAGTGGTGCGGCTCGTTATGGTGGCTTTTTATTTGCAGCTTATTCGGTGACGCAGTTTATTTGCTCGCCAATTGTGGGTGGTCTGAGCGACCAATTTGGTCGAAGACCCATACTTTTAGCATCACTTTTTGGCTTTGGGCTTGACTATTTATTACTAATTTTTGCTCCATCTATCGGTTGGTTATTTGTTGGCCGTCTAATTGCTGGTATCATGGGGGCAAGTTTTACGACCGCCGCTGCCTACATGGCCGATATCAGTACACCCGATAAAAGAGCTCAAAATTTTGGTATGATTGGAGCGGCTTTTGGTTTGGGATTTATTGTGGGGCCAATTATCGGTGGGTTGGCAAGTGATTTCGGAACAAGAGTGCCATTTATGGTTTCTGGAGTACTAACTTTAATCAATTGGCTTTATGGATTTTTTATCTTACCTGAATCACTGAAACCCGAAAATAGACGTAAATTTGATTGGAAGAGAGCAAATCCAGTAGGAGCATTGATAAATCTTCGCCGTTTTCCGATGTTGATTGGCTTAGTGGCAGCTTTATTTTTGGTTTACATTGCCAACTTTTCTACACAAGGTACATGGTCTTATTTTGTTAAAGAGCGTTTTGACTGGACGAATAAGGAAATTGGTTGGTCATTGACATTTATCGGCGTGATGATTGCTTTGGTTCAAGGTGGTCTTACACGCATCGCAATTCCGAAACTGGGTGCAAAAAATGCGATTTATATAGGCTTTATGTTTACCATCATTTGTTCGGTTGCCTATTCGTTTGCCAATCAAAGTTGGATGATGTATGCCATTATGGTTCCGTTTTCTTTAGGTGGCTTGGCTGGGCCTGCCATGCAGGGTATAATTTCTACGCAAGTACCAGCCAACGAGCAGGGTGAATTGCAAGGTTCGCTTACAAGTTTAAATAGCGTGGCGGCCATAATCGGACCAATACTGATGACTTCTCTTTTTTATAAATTTACAGAAAAAGGAGCGGCTATTTATTTTCCTGGAGCTCCATTTATGATGGCAGCAGTACTTAGTTTGATAAGCTTAGTGCTAATAGTCAAGACTTTAAAGAAGAATGCACATTAAAAACAAAAGCCGTAAAATTCCTGTTTTACGGCTTTTGTTTTTTTATACACTTAAATATTTCATGAGCATATTGTAGCGTTCTTGTTCGATGCTCTCAATTGGCTCGTGGGCATAACTGGCTTCCACTATATAGCCGAACCGTTCGAGTGTTGCTACGATTGAGGTGATACTTTCTCGGTTGATTTTCAAGGTCAAGCTTGCAGAATCATTACTCAAATAAGTATTTCCTGTAAAATAGCTACTTAAAATCTTAGCATTATCTGATTCTACTAAACGGCTGATTTCGGACAAGGAATAATCTCGGTTTTTGATAGAAATCACCAAAACTGCTCCAGGTTCTTGGCTGCCAAGAAGCTCACCAAATTTGATATAAACTTCTGATGCGGTAATGATTCCAACAAAGTTTTCTTCTTCATCAACAATACCAATCACTTGTAAATGATACTTTGAAATTAAACCCAGTGACTCATAAATATGCTGATAATCAGATAAAGTTATTGCCGAAAACTGCAACATCACATCGGCAAGCTGCATATCTTCGTCGTAATCCATCAGAATTTCTTCACTGACGATGCCTGCATATTTTCTTGCATCAACAACAACTAATTGTCCGATGCGGTTTTCTTCCATCCAATTCAAAGCATTTCCAACAGTGTCAGAAAGTTTTAAAACTGGTAAATCGTGGTTAATAATTTCAGCAATCGTCATTAAGAATGAATGTCAAAAGGTTTAATAATTAAACACTAAGCAGCCACTTCTGTTTGAATTTTATCAAGAAAGTTTTCGAGATAAACATTAAATTCCACAGGGCGTTCCATCATCGGAGCGTGGCAGCATTTATCAATAAAATATAATTCCGAATTTTTAATCAAGCGATTAAACTCAAAACCAACGTGCGGAGGTGTAATGGTATCATTTAATCCCCAAATCAAGCAAGTTTGTACATGAATATTCTGAATCTCTTTCGACATATTGTGTCGTTGAGCCGATTTTGCAATTTGCACAATATTCATACATTTTGGAATGCTCGACGTAATCTCAAAGCATTCGTCAATCAATTCTTTGGTGGCCGTATTTGGGTCGTAGAAAGTATAGGCTACTCTTTCTTTGATATACTCGTAGCTTCCACGTTTCGGAAATGAACCGCCCATAGTATTCTCAAATAAGCCCGAACTTCCAGTCAGAATCAATGCTTTTATGTTTTCTTGGTGTGCTAATGTATATAGCAAACCTACGTGTCCACCAAGTGAGTTGCCTAATATAATGATATCGTCGAGTTGTTTGTAAGCTACAAAACGCTCGATAAACGCTTGTAAACCCTCCAAACTTGCTTCACGCATCGGCATATCGTAGATGGGCATTACGGGGATAACTATTCTACAACGGTGCTTAAAACCTTCGATTACATCATCAAAATTGCTCAATGCTCCGAAAAGTCCATGTAGAATTAATAGGGTATCACCCTGACCTTCGTCAATGTATTTGAACTCTCCTTCTTGTTTTACTTCGTAATTCATTCGATAAATAAAAAAACTGATTACTGTTTATTTTTGTTGTACTTAAAACTAAATAGTACAAAACTCCGATATTAGGACGAATTAACGAAAATTCATTAATTGTACCGCAAAGCTTGGTATATTTGTGCTTATTAAAGACAAAATAGGGCTTTTAAATCGAATTTTCAAAACTTTTAATTTAAAAACGTCAAACCTTCAATAAAAGTTT
>JAIYBU010000208.1 GCA_027488335.1 Cytophagaceae bacterium | reverse complement strand
TACAAACGTCCTTTTTCGTCCCAACTCATCGCAATCGGGTGCATTACGTTTGGTTCGGCAGCAAACAAACTCAAATCAAAATCAGCAGGTACTTGAATGTGCTTCATTGATTCTTCGGGCGTAAGAGCCAATTGTTGTAGTTGCTCACCTGGCCGTTTTTCGTAGTTAGGCAATTTTGCTCCACGATATTCAAATGGCTTCGGACTTAATGCCGCATGAGCCGCACGAGCTTCGTCGTTTACTGCCCAAAGAATACCATTTTCGATTAGTTTTTGGAAATTAGCGTTTGTCCAAGTTCTTTCATCATGACCGTAAGCGGTGTAGAAAACACGACCTTTACCATAGCTACGGGTCCAAGTATAAGGCTCAGTTTTAGCGTCAGGTTTATCTTTTGCTTGGTCAGCCTTGATTTCACGCGTTTGTAAAACGTTATTATCGGGCTGTAATTGACTGTGCAAATACGTTTCATCAAATACTCGAATCGTTCCCAAATCTTTCATAATGATGTGATTGGGTTGAACGGTATTCACTTGAATCGTATCCATGCGGTGTCTCCAAAATTGACCGCCAACCATCTTTACGTACTCAGGTGAGTTGCGGAAGCAATAAGAGGCACAGTGAATCGGTAAAATACCTTTTCCCGAAGCTACGTAGTCGAGCAAAGCCTTTTCGGCAGCGGGTGTGATGTCGTCCCAGTTCGCAAAAATCATCAAGGCATCATATTTCGATAAATTTTGGGTGTTAATATCCTCCAGTTTATCGGTGTAAGTAAAGTTGATGCCTCGGTTTCCGAGAGCTGCCATAATTGTCGGAACTCGCTCAATGGGTTTATGATGTCCGTTATCGCCGAGGAAAAGGATTTCGAGCCTTCGGCCAGTTTGGGCGAAAATGCTCGAAAAAGAGAGCATCAGAGTTAGAAATAAAACGATTTTTTTCATTTGATTTTTAATTGGATAGGGAGGCAACCTATGAATATTGAAAAGATACATTGGTAGAGACGTTGCATGCAACGTCTCTACCATACAACAGATAATTTTTCTGTGAATCAAAACTCAGGCAAATAAATAATTTCTCCACCTTTCATGGCCGATTCGTGTGCCAAGATTCCAACCGATGTCCAGTTGGCTGATTGTACAGCATTCGGGAATGGGTCACGGTCTTCGATGAGAGCCGAAATAAATTCGTGAGCTAAGTGTGGGTGAGAACCACCGTGTCCACCACCTTGTGCAAAACTTAGGTGCGTGTTGTCGTCGTGGTCATAGACACCTTTTCCTGTGAAAGATTGAATTTCCTGCGGAAGCAAGTGTGCATAATCAGGCGTTTCTACTTTCTCTGGAATCTCAGGCTCAGGCTTTTTGGCCGTGTGAATAACGTTCGGTTCGTTTTCAATCAACGCCCACTCGAAAGATTTTTTCGAGCCGTAAACCTCAAAACTCTCACGGTATTGGCGTGCCACATCGAACAACGAGCGATAAACGTATGCACTTAAATCACTATTTTTGAATTTTATATGTGCGGATTCAACAGCAAATGGTGAATTGTGTATTTTTATCAAATCTTCAGAAATTGTTCCTGAACCAAAGCACGAAACATATTCTGCCTCTAATCTCAACAAACCAGCTACTGGCCCAACGCAGTGTGTCGCGTAGTGCATCGGTGGTAAACCTGGCCAATAGTCAGGCCAACCTTCCATATCTTGTTGGTGCGATGCTTTCAAGAATTGTACTTTTCCAAGCTCGCCTTTTTCGTATAATTCTTTCACAAACAAAAACTCACGGGCATAAACCACAGTTTCCATCATCATATATTTTTTGCCAGTTTCACGACAAGCATTTACGATGGCTTTGCAATCTTCTACCGAGGTTGCCATCGGAACTGTACACGCCACGTGTTTGCCTGCGTAAAGTGCCTTTAAAGTCTGCTCAGCGTGGTTCGGAATTGGCGAGTTGATATGTACTGCATCAATATTAGGGTCTTTCAATAGTTCGTCATAATCGGAATAGCGAACATCAACCCCAAAAGTATCGCCAATAGCATTAAGTTTTTCAACGTTTCTTTGGCAAATAGCATACATATTTGCGTTTGGGTGACGCTGATAAATGGGAATAAATTCTGCTCCGAAGCCAAGTCCAACGATGGCAATGTTTATTTGTTTTGACATAGTATTTATAGGTGAGATTTTAAAAAGGATAGACTATCTTTCATTAATTGTTCTTCTGAATCAAACATTTTTCGCCAAATATTGGCCGCTGGAAGTTTCATGCTGAATGCCTCGATGCTCAACATTCCATCATAATTGATTGATTGTAAGGCGGCTAAAATTTCGGTAAAATCAATGCGACCTTTGCCAAGCGTACTGCGGTCGTTTTCCGAAAGCTGTACATGAACCAAGTGTTTGGCCAATTTCTGAATGGCCTCAGTCATTGATTTTTCTTCGATATTGGCATGAAAAGTATCAAACATTATCTTGCAAGCAGGGTGATTGATTTCTTCAACCAAAGCCAATAGTTCATCTGATGAGGATACTAAGTAGCTTTCAAAACGGTTGAGGTATTCAAGGCCAAGGGTAATGCCCATGCTATCGGCGTATTCGGCCAAATCCCAAAGGTTTTCTTTTGCCCAAAGTAATTCTTGTTTGGTTGGTGGAACGCCCGTAAATACACCCAAAGCCGAATGAAAAGGCCCTGTAAGTAAATCCGAACCTAAAATCATGGCACAATCAATGGCTCGTTTGTTGCGTTCGAGTGTTTCTTTTCGCATGGTTTCATCGGCACTGATTTGATTAAAATCTGGGCCGTTTATCGTCACAGCGATGCGTTTCAGACCTAATTCATCTAATTTTGCTCGCCAAGAATACCATTTTTCTGGATTTGTATCGAAAATAGGAATTTCCACCCCATCAAATCCAATTTCCTTGATTTGTTCTAAAACTGGAAAAAGGTCTTCGTTTATTTCTGTTCCCCATAAAAGGAGATTCATTCCGTAGGTCATAAGCATTACCCCTCCGTCGAGTCGTCGAACCGTCCCTAAAGGGGACTTTTTTAGTTATAAATAATAATACAAATTTATCATTGTAAAATCATATTAAATATGCTTGCTTTTACTAATTTTGACTGTATTTTGATATTTATTGTAATTTATATCAATATTTATGCAAAAAAAGTGTTTATTAAAAAAGGAAATTATCAGAGAAACAGAAACTCCCCTTTAGGGACGGTCCGCCGCTGCGGCTGGAGGTTATGAAACTACTTAAAAAAACACTTGGAAGTCAGGTTTATTCGTTTGAAGTGCAGGAATTGCGTCAATCTCATTTTGATTCAAGTTGGCACTTTCATCCTCATTATCAGTTATTTACGGTTTTTGAGGGGAGTGGCACTCGCTTCATTGGTGATGATATCCAGCATTTTGAAGCGGGCGATACTGTTTTTCTGGGGCCAAACGTTCCGCATCTTTGGCGAAATGATAAAGCGTATTTTGAGCAAAATTCTGAATTACAAACACATGGAATTGTAGTTTATTTTACGGAAGATTTTCTGGGTAATGGTTTTTTCGAGAAATCGGAAATGTACCGAATTAAACAACTTTTAGTACACGGACAACGAGGAATGGATATTGTAGGAGAAATGCGAATAAAAGTGCGAGATGGCTTACAGGAACTCATGAAACTCGAAGGTTTTGAGCGAGTATTAAAATTATTGACAATGTTGCATCAACTTTCATTGTCTGTTGATTATCAGTTTATTACGAGCTTAGGTTATGTGAATATGCACAAAGTTTCGGAAACTGAACGGATGCAGAAAGTCTATGATTATGTAATGAAGCATTTCAAAGAAGAGGTTCGTCTAAGCGAATTGGCTTCGTTAGTAAGCATGAGCGATGCGGCTTTTTGTAGGTATTTTAAGAGCCGAACTAATAAATCTTTCTTCGATTTTATTGCTGAGATTCGTATCGGTCACGCCTGTAAGCTACTGCACGAAGGCACACTTAATGTTACTCAAATTGCCTACGAAAGTGGCTACAATACTATTTCAAATTTCAATCGACAATTTAAGGTAATCGTCGGAAAATCACCTTTGGTCTATCAGAAGGAATATCGGAGGGATTGAAAATTTTACACAAGCAATTTTGAGTTTTAGAAAAGCAGAAAAAACTATTCTAAAATATTTTTCCAATATTAATTTATTGAAAAATAATTTTTTAAAAAGACTTGATAAGAAAGCTCACCTCCATTAATATTGTAGTGTAATTCAACCCCAACCATATTCAATTCAACAAAACTCTTCTTTCGTTTTATGAAAAAAGTTCTTTTTTCGGTGCTTAGTTTTGTCGTTCTCAATCTAAATGCCCAAAATACACCCTTAAATCTTATTCCGCAGCCCGTTGAGGTTTCGCAGAGTGCAGGAAGTTTTACTCTAACCGCCAAAACCACCATTAGCTATAACAAAGCGGATGCAAACGGCGTAGCCGAAATGTTGGTGCAGAAATTGAGCGTGCCAACAGGCTTAGTTTTAAAGGCTCAAGAAGGAAAAACAGGTATGATTCAACTCAATTTGAATGATACACCCAATGCTCAGCTTGGTAAAGAAGGCTATACTTTTGAGTCAACTCCAAAAGGCGTTGTTATTTCGGCTAACCAAGCTGCGGGTTTGTTTTATGGCATGCAAACCTTGCTACAACTTTTACCGAAAGAGATTGAAAGTAAATCAGTTACGAAAGCAACTTGGGCGATTCCTGCCGTAAAAATCACCGATTATCCACGTTTTAGCTGGAGAGGAATCATGCTTGATGTAAGCCGTAATTTCTTCACAAAAGCCGAAGTGAAAAAATACATTGATGATATTGCTCGCTTAAAATACAATACTTTTCACTGGCACTTAACCGATGATGAAGGCTGGAGAATTGAAATTAAATCTTTACCAAAACTTACCGAAGTAGGAGCGTGGCGTGTGCCTCGTGCTGGTCATTTCGGCGACCGTGATGTACCAAAATCAGGCGAAAAAGCGACCGTAGGTGGTTTTTATACGCAAGAAGATATTGAAGAAATAGTAAAATACGCTCAAGAACGCAATGTAACGATTGTTCCTGAAATTGATGTCCCAGGGCACAGCATGGCTGCAATTGCGGCGTATCCAGAATTGAGTACTACCAAAAATCCGAACACTTTCGTAAATCCAGGGGCAACTATCGCTGATTGGTATGGAAACGGTACTTTCAAGTTACGTTATGAAAATGCGTTGAATCCTGCCGACGAGAAAGTGTATGAGTTTTTGGATAAAGTAATGACCGAAGTAGCGGCACTTTTCCCGAATCAATATATCCATGTGGGTGGTGACGAATGTTACAAAGGTTTTTGGGCGGCTGATGCGGGTTGTCAGGCACTGATGAAAAAATTGGGCATTCGCCACGTTGAAGATTTGCAAGGTTATTTTATGAATCGTTTGGAGAAAATTTTGGCGGCAAAAGGAAAAAAACTAATCGGTTGGGACGAGATTTTGGAAGGTGGAATTTCGCCAAACGCCACCGTTATGAGTTGGAGAGGAGTGAAAGGTGGAATTGAAGCCGCTCACCTTGGCCACGAGGTTGTAATGACACCAACAACCTTTGCCTATTTAGATTATAACCAAGGCGACAATACCATCGACCCACCCATTTATGCGGGTCTTCGTGTCAGTAAATCATATAGTTTCGAGCCAGTGCCTGATGGCGTTGATGCCAAATATATTTTGGGTGGACAAGGTAATCTTTGGAGCGAACAATTGCCAACGTTGCGTTATGCGGAATACATGACGTATCCACGTGCGTGGGCATTGTCGGAAGTGTATTGGTCACAAAAATCGGCTAAAAATTGGGATAATTTCAGCAAGCGTATGGAAGCTCATTTCGACCGTGCCGAAGTTGCAGAAATCGGTTTCTCAAAAGCCGTTTACGATGCGATTATTAAACCAAGCATGAAAAACGGTAAATTAATGCTCGAATTGAGCAGTGAGATTTCAGATTTAGATATTTTCTATTCGATTGATGACTCGATGCCAGATAAATTTTCTCCAAAATATTCTACTCCAATCGAATTACCTGATGGCCCAATTACACTTCGTGTAATTACCTACCGTGCAGGAAAACCAATCGGTCATTTGATTACATTGAAAAGAGAAGAATTGGAGCGTAGAGCTGGAAAATAATATTAGTTTACCAGTGCTGTATCGAATTACAGCACTGGTAAATTAATTTGACTTAAAAATTCAACGGCCGATTTGATGTCAGCGTGCAAGACTCGGTCATTATCATTGAAGGCAACTTTTAATCTAAATTTTTTATAGATTTCTTCTACTATTTCTGAACTTTTGAGCGGTCGTCTGAAAGCTAATGCCTGTGTGGCGGTCAATAATTCTATCGCTAAAATCCGTTCGACATTATTTAGCACTCGTAAACATTTAGTGGCTGCATTTGCTCCCATGCTTACGTGGTCTTCTTGGCCGTTTGATGAAACGATTGAATCAACACAAGCAGGAGTGCAGAGTTGTTTGTTTTCGCTCACGATTCCTGCGGCGGTATATTGCGGAATCATCAAACCCGAATTTAAGCCCGAATTTTTAACTAAAAACAAAGGTAAACCACGTTGCCCCGACAATAACTGATAGGTGCGTCGCTCGGATATACTTCCAATTTCGGCCATTGCTATGCTCATTAAATCAAAGGCGATTGCCAATGGTTGACCATGAAAATTTCCACCCGAAAGAATTAAATCATCATCAGGAAAAATATTAGGGTTGTCGGTTACGGCATTGATTTCCTGCAAGAATGTTTTACTCACAAACTCAATCGAATCTTTGCTTGCCCCATGTACCTGCGGAATACACCTAAACGAATAAGGGTCTTGGACTTGTGTTTTTTTCTGATTGATTATTTGGCTGTCAGACAAGTATTTACAAATTGTTTCGGCAGTTTCTACCTGCCCTTTGTGCGGGCGAATTGAATGGATTTTTGGGTGAAAGGGTTGCAATGAAGCATCAAACGCATCAATCGAAATAGCAGAAATCAAATCGGCTAATTTGAGTAATTTTTGAGCTTTTAGCAGACCATAAATTCCGTAAGCTGCCATAAATTGAGTACCGTTGATGAGGGCAATGCCTTCTTTGCTTTGTAGTTTGATAGGTTGCCAGCCAAATTGTTCTAAGACTTCTTTCGATGCTCTTTTTTTACCTTTAAAATTTACTTCGCCTAAGCCAATCAGCGGTAAAGCCAGATGTGAAAGTGGAGAAAGGTCTCCCGAAGCTCCGAGCGACCCTTGTGCATAAATAACTGGTGTAATATCGTAATTATAAAAATCAATTAATCGCTGAACGGTTTGCTCTTGCACTCCCGAATGTCCATAAGAAAGCGACTGAATTTTCAGGAAAAGCATCCATTTGACAATTTCTTTCGGTACTTCATCGCCCATACCACAAGCATGCGATTGTAATAAATTATATTGTAATTGAGCAATTTGCGTTTTATCAATCGCCACATTTTGCAAAAATCCAAAGCCTGTATTGATGCCATAAAAAAGGCAATCACTGGTGTTAAGTTTTTGGTCAAGAAAATCACGACAATGATTGAGTCGGTAGCGGGCAGCTTCCGAAAGTACAAGGTCGTGCGAGTATGTTGAGATTTGCTGTAAAGTATCAATATCCAGCCAATCTTGGTCAATAAAGTGTGTGCTTTGGTCGATGATTGTCGTTAGCATTATTGCGTATGTTTTTTGACAAAATTCGAGCTACTATCTAATAATAAAAAATAGTATTTTTGTAATTAATTAATCAATAAAAATGATTAATTAAAATATTTTATATCAAGACAGTAAAAAGTAAACAAAACATTTTAATCGCACCCGCTGGCATAGAATTTTAATGAAAGTATTTAGCTTTACACAACCAACAACAGCAAACGTAACTAATGACAAGAATAGCAAAGACTATCAATAAAAAGCCCGATGTAGTGCTTATTGGGGCAGGAATCATGAGTGCTACACTCGGAATCATGCTCAAGGAGTTTCAGCCTGACCTTACGATTGAGGTTTTTGAGCGGCTGGATTTTGTAGCGGGCGAAAGCTCCGATGCGTGGAATAACGCAGGAACTGGGCATTCGGCATTATGTGAATTAAATTATACCCCCGAACTTGAAGATGGTTCGATTGATTGTAAAAAAGCCATTGTAATTGATGAAGCCTTTGAAATTTCTCGCCAGTTTTGGGCTTTTTTAGTCGAGAAAAATATCGTTCAGTCGCCCGAAAGTTTTATTCGTAGTATTCCGCACATAAGTTTTGTGTGGGGCGAAGAAAACGTCACTTACCTCAGAAAACGTCATGCGGCTTTAACAAAATACCACCCATTTAAAAGCATGCAATATTCGGAAAACCATACACAACTAAAAGAATGGATGCCGATTGTGATGGGAGACCGTGACCCCAGCCAGCACGTAGCAGCTACCAAAATGGATATCGGAACTGATGTCAACTTCGGAGCTTTAACTCGTGCTTTGCTCGACTATTTAGATGGCTTGAATGGCGTAAATATTCATTTACACCACGAAGTAGAAGACATTGAGCGAGAAGAGGACGAAAAGAAATGGACAGTTGAAGTAAAAAATTTAGATACTGATGAGGAAACGGAAATCGAAGCCAAATTTGTGTTTATCGGAGCAGGCGGAGGCTCACTGCATTTGCTCGAAAAGGCCGATATTCCCGAAGGGAGAGGTTTTGGTGGTTTCCCTGTGAGTGGACAATGGCTGAAATGTATCAACTCCGATGTGATAAATGCTCATCATGCAAAAGTATATGGTAAAGCTTCGGTTGGAGCTCCACCGATGTCGGTTCCGCACCTTGATTCACGCATGATTGATGGTGAAAAAGCGTTACTTTTTGGTCCTTATGCAGGTTTTTCGACAAAATTCTTAAAAAATGGTTCGTATTTCGACCTACCGACATCCATCAAATGGTCGAATCTGATTCCGATGGTTTCGGCTGGTTTAGATAATATTCCGCTTACAAAATACCTAATACATGAGGTGATGCAGTCGGAAGAGGCAAAATTGGAGGCTCTCCGAAATTTTATGCCAACCGCCAAAATGGAAGATTGGGAGTTAGAAATTGCTGGGCAACGTGTGCAGGTAATCAAAAAAGATGATGAACACGGTGGAGTTTTAGAGTTCGGAACAGAAGTGGTGAGTGCTGCCGATGGCTCATTGGCTGCTTTGTTGGGGGCTTCGCCTGGGGCATCTACATCGGTTTCGATTATGTTGAATGTAATTAAGAAGTGTTTTCCTGTACAAATGCAGTCGGACGAATGGCAACAGAAAGTTAAGCAAATGATTCCATCGTATGGCCGTCCACTGATTGAAAATCCAGCTTTGTGCGATGAAGTAAGGGCATGGACAAGTAAGGTTTTACAATTGAACGGATAAAAAATGGAAATCAGACAGCTTCGTTATTTTCTGATGCTTGCCCAAGAGTTGCACTTCAAACGTGCTGCCGATAAGTTATTTATTGTTCAACCCGCACTCACTAAGCAAATTCAAGATTTGGAGGCCGAATTGGGTGTGATACTTTTTGATAGAAACAAACGAAATGTCAAGCTTTCGGTGGCGGGCGAGTATTTCAGGGCAGAGATAACGAAGCTTTTTGAGCATTTAGAAAAATCAAAAAATGAAATAAAGCAAGTAGAACAAGGGCAAAAAGGTGAATTGAAAATTGGCTATGTGGGGTCGTGTATTCATACATTCTTGCCCAGTTTACTCGGAAACTTACACAATAAATACCCCGAGATTCATACATATTTATCAGAAATGACTTCGGCTTCGCAGCTTTTGGCGGTTCAGAAAGGCGAACTGGATATTGCTTTTCTGCGAAATCCACCGCCCAATAAGCGTTTCCAACAGCGAATCGTTTTTCAAGAAAATTTTGCTTTGGTTTTACCCCAAAGCCATTGGCTGGAGGCTTCAAATTTTCAATCGATGGCACAAGTTGCCCACGAGAAATTTATTCTTCCAACCAAAACCGATGGCGAGATTTACCACAACCTACAATGGAGTATTTGTGAAGATGCTGGTTTTTCTCCGAAAATTTCACACGAAACCGTACATGGATATACAACTCTCAAATTAGTCGAGAATAATTTGGGTATTTCGTTAATTCCGATTTCGTTTGAACGAGTAACTAATGCCGCCGTTAAATTTATCGAACTCCGAGATATTCCACAAAAGGCAGAAATTACAGCCTTATGGAATCCACAAAACCCGAATCCGAGTTTGAGGCGGTTTTTGGAGGTTGTGTAAGGCTATTTATTGATAAATATCTGCGTAAAAAACAAATAGCCATCTGTCCGTCGCACAATTCCCACACCAGTAAGATTAAATTTCCCTTCAATGTTTTTTCGATGCCCTGGGCTTTGAATCCAACGATTGACCACTTCTTGTGCCGAAAATTTGCCGAAGGCTATATTTTCAGCAATAGCATTCGATTGTTCAATTTGGCTCATCAATCTATCGGCTCTGCCTTCAAAACCATTATGCCCAAAATCAACTCTGCCATCAGCCATGTTTTTGCTGTGTTTAAGTGCTTCTACTGTGATGATTGGCATCATTTTGAGCGATGCTAAACCCTTGGTTTTGCGGTATTGATTCACATAATCTAACACCGATTGTTGAAGTTGGGCTTCGCCATTGATTTGCTCGGTGATTTGCGAATACGCTTGAAGAGAAAGGAAAATGAATGCTAAAAAGGCAAAAATGAGACGTTTTTTCATTATAAAATTATAGGTATGCTTACTTTAACGTAATTGATGGGGTTTGGTATTGCGTCGGGGCAAATTTTCACTCAAAACCATTATGTATTTTACGGATAAACAGGGTTTTAGCTTTCTTCTTAACTTTTTTTAATAATATTTTTCTCGGAATGATATTTAATAGAATTAAAACTTTATTTTTATGAATAATTGTTGATGATTCAACCTGATGTCATCGACATACCTCAACCATAATCTATAAAAATCTAATGCGTAAAACTTTTTTATTACTGAGTTTTGTGCTGCTGGGTGCGTTTGTGCATCAGGCAACGGCACAAGCTAAAAAACAGCCACTAATTATCTTCGTAACTGGCGACCACGAATACAGCGGTGAATTCACGCTCCCGTTAATCGCTGCCGAGCTCGAAAAAAACTACGGTTTCCGAACCAAAGTTTTGAAGGCTTACCCCAACCAAAATGCCGAAAAAGACATCCCAGGTTTGGAGGCTTTGCAGGAGGCCGATTTAGCAGTCTTCTATCTTCGTTGGCGACAATTACCGCCCGACCAGCTCGAACATATTGAAAAATACCTTAAATCTGGAAAACCTGTGATGGGTTTCCGAACCACCACTCACGCGTTCAATTTTCCAAAAGGTGATGTTTCAGAACGTTGGAATGCCTTTGGCGAATTTGCACTCAATGCACCTCCAGGTTGGGGCGGAAAAGCTGCTCACACCCACTACGGTCACGAAAGTAGCACCGATGTTGCGGTGATTGAAGCGGCTAAAAAACACCCAATTCTAACGGGCGTTGCTCCCAATTTCCATGTACGTTCGTGGTTATATCGAGTACTACCCGATTATCCAACTAAAGGTTCAGAATGGCTTTTGATGGGTAAAGCTGTAAATCCAGATAAAGCCGCTATCGAAAATCCAGTTGCTTGGACAGGTACAAATTCGTTCGGTGCAAAGGTATTTACTACCACAATGGGGCATCCCGAAGACTTTCAAGTAGAAGCTTTTCAACGCCTTGTTATTAATGCCATTCACTGGGAATTAGGCAAAAAAGTACCTAAAAACTGGAAAGGTAAAATAAATATTAATGTGCCATATCGTGGCATGGTGAAATGATAATCTTACCACTTAGGCACTAAAGTACAGAAAGATAAATTTAGGTTTCTCTGTGAAGCTTAGTGGTTAAAAAAACTAACAAAATGAAACTCAATATCAAAATATTACTCACCATATTTGTTCTGACAGTCTTCTTGGTCAGTTCGTTTTTACCCGCTCCGCACGAAAGTATTAAAGTGGAAAAGGGAAGTCATATTTCACTCATTGGAGGCAATCTTGGTTCTCGGATGATAAACTATGACCATTTCGAGACTGAAATGCATGTGCGTTATCCCGATAAATCGTTGATTATCAGAAATATGTGTGATGGTGGCGATACCCCAGGTTTTCGACCACACGCCAGTCGAAACTTGCCGTGGGCATTTGCGGGAGCTGAAAAATTCCAGACTGAATATGCCAAAAACTCAGAAAGTGAAGGCCATTTCGAGTATCCAGACCAATGGCTTACTCGCCTAAAAACTGATGTAATTATTGCGTTTTTTGGTTATAGCGAATCTTTTCAAGGTAAAGCAGGTGTAGTCAATTTTAAAGCCGAATTGGATGCATTTATTAAATATACCTTGAAACAAAAATACAATGGTATTTCCGCTCCACAACTCGCTATTGTTTCGCCCATTGCTTTTGAAGATTTAACCAGTAAATATGATTTGCCGAATGGGATAAAGGAGAACGAAAACCTTCTGCTTTACACCAACGCCATGCGTGAAGTTTCAGCAGCGAATAAAGTGTTATTCGTTGATGCTTTCACTCCTTCAAAAGCATGGTATGCTAACACTGCTGAGCCTTTGACGATTGATGGTTCACAACTCAACGATGAAGGTTACAAAAAGCTTGGTCTTTTACTTTCTGATAAAATTTTTGGTAAAAGTCCTGCCAAAGCAGAGTCAAATCGAGCCTTGATTCATGCTGCTGTAATGGAAAAAAACTGGATGTGGCACAATGACTACAAAATTCCAAATGGTGTTCATGCGTATGGGCGTAGATACAATCCTTTTGGGCCAGATAATTATCCTGCCGAAATAGAGAAAATTCGACAAATGACCGATATTCGTGATAATGCGATATGGTTGGCAGCTTCTAAGGGTGAAAAAATGGATGTGGCTGCTGCTGATAAAAATACTCGAACGCTTCCGCCTGTAAAAACCAACTTTAATCCCGAAAAAAACGGTAGCCTTGAATATCTCTACGGACAAGATGCTCTCAATAAATTGAAAGTACCAGCAGGCTATAAGATAGAATTATTTGCTTCCGAAAAAGAATTTGACGATTTGGCTAATCCTGTGCAAATGTCGTTCGATAACAAAGGGCGTTTGTGGGTGGCCACGATGCCAAGTTATCCGCACTACAAACCTGGTGATGCTAAACCAAATGATAAAATTTTGATTTTGGAAGATACTAATAATGATGGTAAGGCCGACAAACAAACGGTTTTTGTGGATGGTTTACACCTGCCATTGGGGTTTGAAATTGCTCCCGAAGGTGTGTATGTTTCGCAAGGAACAAATCTTAAACTTTTCACCGATACCAATGGCGATGACAAAGCCGATAAAGTAGAAATACTACTCAGTGGTTTCGACGACCACGATACGCACCATAATAATAGTGCCTTTTGTGCCGACCCATCGGGTGCGATTTATGGCGGTGAAGGAGTTTTCTTACATACAAACGTCGAAACTCCTTACGGAACAGTACGTGCCACCAATGGTGGTTTTTATCGTTATTCACCACAATTACACAAGCTCGAACGTACTGCTCAGTTATCTATTCCAAACCCTTGGGGAATTGCCTTCGATGATTGGGGACAGCCATTTTTTGCCGAAACATCAAGCCCTGATGTGCGTTGGATGATGCCTGGAACGGTGCTACCACGTTATGGCGAATATACGCACAAAGGCATTCAGTTGATAGAAAAAGACCATATGGTTCGTCCGACTTCGGGACTTGAATTTTTGTGGAGTCGCCACTTTCCTGATGAAGTGCAGGGCGATATGCTCATCAATAACACCATCGGATTTTTGGGTACAAAACAACATTCGATAATTGATGATGGAACTGGTTATAAAACCAAACATCGTCAAGACTTGATAGTGAGCGAAGACCGAAACTTTCGCCCCGTTGATATGGAAATAGCTCCTGATGGCTCGCTTTATGTAATTGACTGGCACAATATTCTAATCGGACACATGCAGCATAACGCCCGTGACCCATTGCGTGACCACGTGCATGGACGTGTATATCGTGTTACGTATCCATCTCGCCCCTTACTAACACCAGCAAAAATTGATGGGGCAAGCGTAGAAGTATTATTAGATAATTTGAAATTGCCTGAGTACCGTACTCGTTACCGCACACGTCGAGAATTACGAGGTAGAAATGCCGCCGAAGTTTTACCAAAAATTACAAAATGGGTAGCAAATCTTGATAAAAACGACCCTCGTCATGAACATAATATGCTGGAGGCTCTGTGGGTAACTTGGGGGCTGAATAAAGTTGACCAAAAGCTGCTTCGTCAACTGCTCAAAGCTAAAGATTATCATGCACGAGCGGCAGCGGTGGAGGTTCTGCGTTTTGTGGGGCATCAAGTGCCTGACCAAGCGGCATTATTGATGCAAGCCGTGCGAGACGAAAACAGTCGAGTGCGATTAGATGCCATTGTGGCGGCTTCGTGGATTGGTAAGGAAAAAGGCTTACCAATTTTAGCGGAGGCCAAAAAGAAACCAATGGACGAATGGATGATTCATGCCCACGAAACTGCCGTTGCCCACTTGAGCGGAATACCTGTAAAGAAAGCTAAAGAAATTGCCGAAAAATCTGCTTTGAAAGATAAAGAACTCGAATTATTTACGATGGGTAAGAAAATCTATACCAAAGAAGGTTACTGCGGAACGTGCCATCAAGCTGATGGAAAAGGTTTGACTGCTTCGGGATTTCCGCCATTGGCAGGTACAAAATGGGTAACGGGTAATGAAGACCGAGCTATCAAAATCGTATTGAAAGGTTTATTGGGGCAAATTGATGTAAATGGCAAAACGTATCCTGGGCAAGTACCAATGACACCATTTGAGGGCTTACTCAACGATAAAGAAGTAGCGGCAGTTTTGACGTATGTTAGAAATTCGTTTGGTAATAAAGCATCGGCTATTTCGCCCGAAAAAGTAAAAATTGTGCGTGCTTCGGTTGCCAATCAGAAAGATATTTATAATGTTTCAAAATTGCTTTTGGAACATCCGTTGGAGTAGAGATTTATATTTACCACAGAAGTACGGTAATACGGAACTTGATGGCTTCATTGCTACCTCTGACCGTTATGTACTTCTGTGGTATTATTATTAGACAATAAAATATTTTAGTCCATGAGTTAGGCAAATTTTTTTTACATGCCAACCTGTTTCAAAAATTTCGCAATTTTTTCCATCAGTTCGGGTTTGCTGTAAGCGGGGTCGGAGTGACCTGCATTCGGAATAAACTCAATCTGAACGTTCAGATTTTTGGCTTTGTAAGCACTCATTAACTCAATCGACTGATTGACAGGTACTTGAATATCCTGCTCGCCATGCACAATAAAAAGTGGCGGGTCGGAGGCATCAACTTGATAAACTGGACTCGCCAATTTTGCCAATTCAGTAACTTGGTCTAAAGGCTTGCCAAGCAAAATTGCCAATGCAGGCAGACGAACATTCAGACCATGTGGAGTTGATTGATTGAGAATCGTCAGAAAATTAGTAGGGCCATAGAAATCAATACAGCCTTGCACCGACGATGAAGTTTTGCTAAAATCGCCCAAAGTACCTTCTAAAGCTGTATTATTGTTAGTGGTAGCTACCAAAGCCGCCAAATGCCCACCCGACGAACTTCCCCAAATGATTATTTTATCAGCTTTATAGCCATATTTGCTGGCATTGGCTCGCAGAAAACGAATGGCGGCTTTAATATCATGCACATCAGCAGGGAATGGCTTTTCGGTACTCGCCCGAAAATCTACACTTGCCAAAGCATAGCCAAAAGGCAACAAACCCAACGGTGGGTTTTCTTTGCTACCCGAATGCCACGCCCCACCGTGTACCCAAACAATTAGGCGAGGCTCTTGCACGGCTTTTGGTTTATAAATATCGAGTTGGAGTTTTTTATCTCCATCTTGGGCATAAACAATGTTTTTTGTGCTTTCAATATCGTTTTGGGCGTGCAATTGCTCAAAATAGCCTATCAATAGCATAAACAGAAATAGATTTTTCATAGAAAATAAGTTATTGGGGTTTTACCACAAAGAACTTAAAACTTTTGATACTTTGTGTCCTTCGTGGTTAAGAAAATCTTACTTCAACTTCACTTTTTTAACGCCCTCAAAGGTCATTTTTATGTCTTTGATGGTATCGTCTTCGTTGAAATACATGTGGTCGATGCACGTCACACGGTGGTCACGGTCGAGGTTTGGAATTGGGCGACGATGATAGACAATGTACCAATCATCGGTATTCGGGATGTTAATAACCGAGTGATGCCCTGCACCCGTTGCTACGGCTTCATCGGCCACCAAAATCGTAGATTTTTTCTCGAAAGGCCCAAAAACATTATCCGAAACTCCGTAGGCTACTTTATAAGTGCCGTTTGTCCAGCCACCTTCCGACCACATCAAATAATATTTTCCTTTGCGAACAAACATCGTTGGGCCTTCTACGTAACCTTTGGGTGTAATTTCTTTCACTAAATCGCCATTTTCGTAAGGTACTAAGGCCGTGAAATCTTTATTGAGTTTGGCGATATTGCAGTGTCCCCAACCGCCGTAGATGATATAATACTGTTTGTCTTCATCTTGAAAAACATACTGGTCAATCGGTTGAGCTTTGTTATAGAACTGATTGATGAGTGGTTTACCCAAATAATCTTTATAAGGCCCTTCGGGACGAGATGCTACACCAATGCCAATGCCACCGATTTTATCATCTTTGTCGGGATTATTCGGCCCAAAGCCTTTACGCTCCGAACTCTGAATATCGTTGGCCGAGAAAAACAGAAAGTATTTATTATCTTTTTTGACGATAGATGGAGCCCACATGGCCTTATTTGCCCATTTTACTGCCGAAGTATCAATGATACGTGGGTGTTTTGTCCAATTTACCATGTCTTTTGATGAAAAAGCATCTAAAAAAACTTGGTCTTTGTATTTGGCCGAGAATGTTGGGAATACCCAAAATTCTTTGTTTAGAATCACACCTTCGGGGTCGGCATACCAACCCTCAACAATCGGATTTCCAGATGTTGTATTTGTGGTTTGGGCAGAAATATCTGTGAATAAAAATGTAAATAATGTTAGTGTAATGACTGCTTTTAATTGCATTAGTTTTGGTAGGTTGGTTAAATTTAAAATGGTACGTTAAATTTATGTATGATTTAACTTTTGTTTAGCATGGATTGAGTTTTTTTTGAAAACAATTTGGAAATATTATTTTTATTGACATGTTTTGCCTTTCATTAGTAAACTCTTTAGAATAGAAATATTCAAAGTCAGAAATTAACTTGTTTAGATATATAAACTATCTTTTAAATTAAGGTTTTTAATCAGATGCGAAGGGTTAAATGACTTTTATGAATTTTTAAATTAAAGAGATAAGGTTTATGTCGATGTTATCATTTGAGATAAGTAATAAGCTTAAAGGAAATCGGAGTTATGTTCATGGAACAGATTTGTTTAATATGACCATTGATGAACTTCGCAAAAAAGGCTTTGATAATATAAGTAATTTTGAATTAAAATTTGTAAGACCCACTATTACAAGTAATTCAAGAGCTTTTTTATATTTGAAAGAGGATTTATTGATTAAAACAGATATTGATAGAAATTATAATGTAACTGTAAAGTTTTCTTACGAAGACCAAAATTATGTACTATTATTTTATGAAGGTGATAGTGAAAGTAAATTAGAAAGAGATGAGAGCTTTGAGGAATCTAAACTCTTCGAAAATATTTTTATAGAAATGGACAAAGACAAGCATATAATGAAATTTAGCAATTTTAATGCTAATCTTAGTCAAATAGAATGTTGTGTTTTTGGTGCAAAAAAAATGTTTGTTGGAGTTAGTTTACGATTGATTTATGCCCACTATGAGCATATTTACAGGAATGGTGATATAAAGAGTATCGAAATAGAAAAAGATAATTCCAAAAGTAATAATTTGGTTGTATTTAGGGTAAAAATTAACAATGAATCATCTGGAATTTTAAGAGCAGTTAAAAATGGATAAAAATGTAGTTCGTGAAAAATTAATTTATATTATCTCTGAAGAGGTAATTTTAGCTAAATCAGATTATATTGATGAGAATACAAGATTGAGCGAAATTATTGACTCGGTGAGCATGTCAAATATATGGTTATCAATTGAGGAAGAATTTGTAGTTTATCTATCCGAAGAGGAGCATGAGAACATAATTTATTTTAAAGATTTAATAGATTTAGTAATTAGAGCTTTGGAAAAAAAGAATGAAACCAATTAATCTTACTATATTAGGGGGCTGTATCGACGGGCTACGCTTTAAAGGAATAGCTAAAGAGAATTTATTTCAGGAAATTCTTCGGAAAAAAGTATTAAGTGAGCAAAATATAGAATTACATCATAATATAGTTGAATATACAAATTTAGCTGAGATTACCCATAAATTGGAAGTTAGAAATAAAACTGTTCCAGTATCTATTTTGATTTTTATGGTTAGAAGTATCGTATTTCTAAATCGTTCAAAATTTATTACCAGAACAAGAAATGGGCTTATGCTCCCTTATAATAATGAGAATGAAAATTTAACGCATGTAGCACCAAGAAAGTGGGCCACTAAATTTAAAAAAATCAAATTGTTTAAATATTTGTTACCTAACATTCATGATTTCCTAACTTTCTATATCAATGTTCCACTTGGAATATTATATAATAAATTAAGAAGAAAAAGTGTGGTTGAGGATTTTGAAAAAGCAATTCTTGAAGTACAACAATTTACAATAAATAATAATGCTCAATTTATAGTGATTGCTCCCCTTATATCTACGAATAAACATGTACGTTTGTATTCTACTTCTTTTCATAAAAATATAGTAAAATTTTGTAAAGAAAAGGAAATAAAACTCATAGATATTGATAATAGTAATTTTGGTTCATCAATTGAAAAATACCTTCCTGACCAATTACACTTGACAGCAGAAACGCATAATTTTTTAGGTGAAAAATTATACGACTATTTGAAGTTAACATTTAATTAGAATTTTACCTAATTTTGAGTTTTAAACCTAACACTAAACCCAGTTTTATGCGTAAAATTTATTTATTCCTTGCGATTTTGGCAGTAGCAGTCACGGCTTGCCAAAAAGACGGCATTTCCGAAGATGAACAAATCAATAGCTATATTACGAGCAAAAGTTTGACTGTTACCGAAAAAACAAACTCAGGTTTACGTTATATCGTAACAAAAGCAAACCCAACGGGGGCGGCTTTGAAAGTAGGACAAACCATCAATGTAAACTATGCAGGAACACTCTTGTCGGGCAAGTCTTTTGATTCGGGGAACTTTAGTTTTGTCTTAGGCGGTGGCCGTGTGATTGCAGGCTTCGACGAAGGTATTGCCAAAATGAAAGTAGGAGAGAAAGCAACGCTTATTTTTCCTTCAACGTTGGGATATGGTTCTCAGTCGGCAGGCTCTATTCCTGCCAATTCGCCTTTAGTTTTTGATATAGAAGTAGTTTCGGCAAAATAATAAAAGGTCTGAACCGTAGGTCTGACCTTCCATATATCGTTATAATTAAAATCTCAATAAAATGAAAAATTACGGAAAAGATGGCTTTTCGGGTACTGAAGATGAGCAAATAGAAAGTTATATCAGTAGTAAAAATTTGGCTATCACCGAGAAGACATCTTCGGGCTTACGCTTTATTCTGACTTCTCCAAATGAAGCAGGTGCATCCTTAGCAGCAAGACAAAACGTTACGGTAAAATACGCAGGAAGACTTTTATCTGATGAGCAATTTGACGAAGGTACTTTCAGTTTTATTTTGGGTGTTGGGCAAGTAGTGGGTGGCTTTGATGAAGGCATTGCTAAACTGAAAGTTGGCGAAAAAGGGACAATTATTTTTCCCTCGTCGTTAGGTTATGGCTCTCGTGGAGCAGGGAGAGATATTCCAGGGTATTCGCCTTTAGTTTTCGACATCGAAATCGTTTCGGCAAGATAATTTTGCCTATACTGGATATATAAAAAGGAGGTCTGTACAAATGCTGTGCAGACCTCTTTTTATAAAAATTTAGAAAGAGTATTTGATATTTGTAGAAATCTTAAACCAAAGAAAATATAAACATAAGTCAGGGTAAAAAACGTGGTCGTACCGATTTATAAATTATATTGGCTGTCATTTAAGTGAGAAATTGCTAAAAACAGAAACAAGCAGTACAAGATTAGTTTTCAAATAACCTTGCCAAACGTCCAGCTACAAAGCTAAAAACCAACGAAATACCGCAGCCAGCAAAGGTTCCAAACATGGCCATATCGGCACTTACGGGCGTAAAAAGTTTCAAGAAATAAGTACTTAGCAAAATAGCCACTTGCATGAGAGCCAATATCCAGCCACGATGCGGTTCTAAATAACCAATCAGAAAACTTGAAAGTGCCAAAGCCGACATCATCAAGTAGGCTCCCGAACCAATACTGTGGTAAATAATATAAACCACCAAAGCCGTTACGGCCAACGAAATGGCAATATGACGTAAAAATTTGAAATCCATTAACTGAAAATTTAGAGAACAAAGGTATGAAAGAATCTACCCCATATGAGAAATGTATTAAAAAAATTGATTGAAGAGTCGAAATTATTAATGATTTGCTTCTGTAATGTAAAAAAACAATTCTACAATAATAACTCATGTAGTTTTTTGTCTTCAATTTTTCTTTTGAGCGAACGCATCGCTACCAATCAAGAAAATACCCGCAAGCAGTATCATGGCGAACTGTTTGACATTTAGGGTTTGGTAATAGTTTTTAACATCATTTTTATGCAATTAGCTATGAAAATAATAGGTGAGAAGTAAAACAATTAACCTTCATTCAGTAACGAAGAAAATGGTTAGAATGATGAATAAAAAATGTTAAAAAGCGTTCATGGTAGATAAAAGGTTTGCTATAATTATCTTTGTTCTATGCAAAAACTCATCAAAACATATCTTCGTAGGCTTACAAATCTTACTTCACGTAATCGTTCGTTGCTGTTGCTTAGTTTGCCGCAAGAACAATTTCTTGATTTACACCAACTCGATTTTCTGGATAATAAGCCTTCGTTTGAATTCATCAATCAACTCATTGCTCAAAAATCGCAGATTCCGCTTTGTGATGTGATGGATAGTCGTTTAGAAAAAGTAAACGAAGCGAGTAAAATTCTTAGAAAAATAGCCCGAACCGAAGCATTTATCGAGCAAGAACGTGGGGCGGAAGATTTGTACGTGGGCTACCCGTTTGTCAAAGGAAAACTTGCTGATGGCACGTTGGTGCGTTGTCCGTTGTTGTTTTTTCCAGTAACACTCAAAAGCGATGGCAAGAAATGGCTACTCGAAAAACGTGACGATAACATTAGCCTAAATCGTAGTTTTTTGTTGGCTTATTCGCACTTTAATCAGATAAAAATCAACGACGATTTGCTCGAAACCTCATTCGATGATTTTAGTAAAGAAAGCCTCGTTTTCAGAACGCAACTGTATGAATTATTGAAGCAAAGCCCCGTTGAAATTAATTTTAATCAAGATAATTTTACAGAACAACTCACTGATTTTCAGAAGCTTACAAAAGCCGATTTAGAACAACTCGAACGCAACGGCGAACTCAAGCTTTTTCCACAAGCAATTTTGGGTATTTTTCCGCAAGCAGGGTCTTATTTGGTGCCTGATTATGAGAAATTGTTAGGAAATACCGATAATAGTAATATAAATTCTGAAGAGTTATTTAGAATAAATACGTCCGAAAAAACGATACCAAAAGAAGAAAATTCCTTCCTCCCTTTCTCCATTGATGCTTCGCAAGAAGCTGCTATTCAACAAGTTAAATCGGGTAAATCGTTGGTTGTGCAAGGCCCGCCAGGAACTGGAAAATCTCAGTTGATTGCCAATTTGGTGGCCGATTTTACTTCAAGAGGAAAAAAGGTTTTGGTGGTTTGCCAAAAACGAGTGGCATTGGATACTGTTTATCAGCGATTGGAAAAAGGTCAAATGACCAATTTTGTGGCCTTGATTCATGATTTTAAGAATGACAGAAAGGCACTTTTCGAGAAAATTACGAATCAGATTGAGCGAGTAGAGGAATATCAAAAGAAAAATAAAAGTCTTGATGCGATTTTTTTGGAGCGAAATTTTACGCAAAACAGTCGTCGAATTGATAAACTTTCCGAAGAATTGCAAGCCTTCAAAAATGCACTTTTTGATGAGTCTATCTGCGGAATGTCGGTCAAAGAATTGTATCTGACAAGTAGTATCAAGGAATCATATATTGAACTTGGAGATAAATATAAAGTTTTTACTTTCAATGATTTAGCCGATTTTGAGAGCCGATTAAAACGTTATTTTCAATACCAACAAAAGCTACAACCGAGTGAAGGATACGAGTTTTGGAGAAACCGAGTTTCGTTTGCCAATTTTACTTTTGCCGATGTTCCGAAAATCAAAAATGCCATTGCCGAAGTAGCCGATTTACAAACCCAAAACTTTACTCGTTTTTCGATTGCCGAGCTAACTAATCTTGATGAAAGCGTAGTGCAACAATTCTCCGAATTGTTGGAAAACCGAGAAGTCATTGAGATTTTTAAGGCTATCAGAAAAGAAAAAAAATATTTAATAAACCGACAATTTGACCTAAAAAAAATCAGTGCCGAAATTAACCAACTGACCAACCAAAATGGGGTAGAAATCACCTTACCAACTGACCAACTTTTACTCAGAAAAAATCAACTTGAGCAAGCATGGGCAGCCAGTAAATCGGGCTTGAGTTGGTTTAGTTGGAAGTTATTTTCTAAAGATAAAAAGGCCGTCGAGCAACTGGTATTTCAGAATCGCTTGTCATTGCAAAGTGCTGATTTAGAGCTGCTTATTAGTAAAATAAATAATAGAATTAGTTTCGAGAACTTGAAAGATAGGTTGGCAAAAAAAGAAATTTATATTCATGTAAAAGAGGATACCGAAGCAATTTTGCAAACCTTGAAAAAATATATTCTCGCCAATGATGCTTTTGCTCTTTACACGGCCAATGATTTTCTTCAGAACGATGATTTTACCCTAACATATTACGCAGCTTTAACCCAAATTATCAAAGAAACTAAGCAAAAATGGCCGTGGTGGAAGGTGTTTTTGAGCGATTGGCAGATAAACACTATTATAAACTACTCGGAGAATGGTTTAAGTGAACTCTTCGACTACCTACAAGAGGCCGACACCCTCAAAAATTCTTTTAGCCATACCGAATTGGAGATTATTGAAAAATTGACCGAAAATTCCGATAATGCCATCGAAGTTTTTCAGAATTCTCTGCGTTTGGCTTGGATTCAGCACATCGAGGCACTTTATCCGATTTTACGTAGTGTGAGTTCGCTCAAAATGCAGCAAATGGAAGAAGAATTGCAAGAAAGTGTGTTGCAAAAACAGGCTCTGAGTCAAGAGATTGTTTTGCTTAAATTGCGTGAACAGACATATAAAGACTTACTAATTAATCGCTTACAAAATGTAGTGACCTATCGAGAATTGCATCATCAAACCACTAAAAAACGAAAATTATGGTCGGTTAGAAAAGTATTGGAGGCCTATTCCGACGAGCTTTTTAAACTCATTCCATGTTGGATGGCTTCGCCCGAATCGGTTTCGGCGATGTTTGAAATGAAAGAAGGCTTGTTTGATTTAGTAATTTTCGATGAGGCTTCGCAATGTTTTGCAGAGTATGGTATTCCTGCTATCTATAGAGCAAAACAGCTTGTGGTAGCGGGCGATTCCAAGCAGCTTCAACCCAATGATTTATACCAAATTCGCTATGAAGAAGATTTGAGTGAGGAAGAACCAATTTTGGAGATAGATTCGCTACTCGATTTGGCTGCTCAGTACTTGCCAAAGGCTTCTCTGATGGGACATTATCGCAGTCAATCGCTTGATTTGATTGGTTTTTCAAACAAGTTTTTCTATAAAAACTCTTTGCGTTTATTGCCTCATTATGAGCATATTAGCCTTAATCAACCTGCCATTAATTACATAAAAGTAGCAGGTGTTTGGGAGAAAAACACAAACGAGCGTGAGGCTCAAAAAGTGGTAGAGTTGGTCGCTGAATTACAACGAATTTCTCCTGAAAAGAGCATTGGCGTTGTAACCTTCAATCATAAACAAGCAGAGTTAATTGAATTACGATTGATGAATTACGAATTACGAATTAAATTTTCTGCAAATGCTCAAATTTCAGTAAAAAATATTGAAAATATACAAGGTGATGAGTTTGATGTTGTGATTTTTTCGGTGGGTTATGCTCCCGACACCAATGGTCGGTTATTAATGAATTTTGGTAGTTTGAATCAAACTGGGGGCGAAAACAGACTCAATGTGGCGGTGACTCGTGCGAGAGAGAAAATCTATGTAGTAAGTAGTATTTTACCTGCCCAACTCAATGTAGAAAATGCCCAAAACGAAGGCCCAAGATTATTGAAAAAATATTTAGAATATGCTTTGGCAGTATCAAGTAGTGAGTTTCTACACGAGCCAAATTTACCCAATACATTCCGAACGGAGTGGTTTTTGAAAGAACAACTAAAAAAGCATAATAATCAGTATATCAGTGAATTACCTTTTGCAGATTTGACCGTAAAAGCCGAAGATGGCAAGTATGAATCCTTGATTTTAACTGATGATGACTTGTATTTTGAAGCTATTTCTCCAAAAGAATCACATGCTTATTTGCCTCTGAATCTCCGAGCAAAAGGCTGGGAGTTTGAGCGTTTTTGGAGTCGGAATAAGTAGTTTGCAGTGACAGTTTTCAATAATCAATAACGATTTTTCATTGCCGTCAGTTTCAACTGACGGATTATAAAGGAAGAATAAAACTAATTTGACTTTAGTCAAACCATGTGTTTAGACTAAAGTCAAATTAGTTTTATCAAAGTATCCGTCAGCTAAAGCAGACGGCAATGAATGTTCTTTATCGAAGTTTTTATATTCGCTCTTACGCTTTTACTTCCTTTTTCTCAGGAATCAAAATCGAAGCCAAAATACTGGTTGCCAGGATTCCTACAATCACAATCAATGAGTGCGTATTCGTAAAGCCAATTTTTTCCATTGGGTGGTGAAGAAGCATTTTTGCACCGATAAAGGTCAATAAAACGCCCAACCCCAGAGGTAAATAGCGGAAAAGCCCCATGATGCTCGATAAGAAAAAGAACATCGAACGAAGTCCCATAATAGCGAATACATTCGAGAAAAATACGATATAAGGGTCTTTTGTAATCGAGAAAATAGCAGGGATAGAATCAACCGCAAAAACCACATCAGTCCCCGCAATAACAAGCATCACCAAGAAAAGTGGCGTGATATACCATTTCTTGTAGCGTTTATGGTAAATCAAGAAATTATCGGTTACGTTTCTTTTATAGACATTGAAGATTTTTGAGGCAAATTTTACTACAGGATGTTTAGCTGGTTCGATTTTTTCTTCCTCTTCTTCCTTATTAAAGAAAATTTTCAGACCCGTATAAACCAAAAATCCACCAAAAATATAAAGAATCCATTCAAACTCTTGAATCAAGGCTGCACCAATAAAAATAAAGATGAAACGCAAAACGATTGAGCCGAGAATACCCCAAACCAATACTTTCTTGTAGAATTTTTCGTGAACACCAAACGAATTAAAAATCAAAATAAACACAAAAATATTATCTACCGAAAGGGAGTATTCGGTCAAATAACCAGTCAGATAATCAATGGCCATGCTGTTTTCAAAGGCTTGCAGAGCCGCATTAAAATCAGTCGGAAGTTTTAGTTTGTCATAGTATTTCAATCTGACCGATTCAAGGTGCGAAGCATCACTAATATCGTGAATCAGATAGCCGTATTGACGTAAAAAGAAGAAAAAACCAATAGCCAAAGCCACCCAAACGGCACTCCAAAGGCCTGCTTCTTTGAAACTTACTTTGTGGCTGCTCGATTTACTAAAAGCTCCTAAATCGAAAGCCATCACTAAACCCACAAAAATCGAGAAACAGGTGAAAAATATTGTTTCGTTTGAAAAAGTCATAAAATCAAGTTTTAAATAAATATAGTGTTTAATTTTGGCATTTTGTTTGCCTTATCTCTCTAATAATAGATACTAAACATAAATGCCAATTTGCAATTCAGGAGAAACATGCTGTATTTTGTAACAAAGTTTCAACAGAATTGATTTGCAAAATTGCACCGAAAACTCGAATAATTCATGTATAATGGTAAAAAAGTAGTCATCGTTATGCCAGCCTATCGTGCATCGCTAACGCTTGAACGTACTTACAAAGAAATCCCCTTTGATATTGTTGACGAAGTAATCTTGGTTGATGATTATAGCCCCGATAACACTGCTGAAGTAGCCAAAAGTATTGGTATTCAGCACGTTATTCGCCATGATGTAAATAAAGGCTATGGTGGAAACCAAAAGACTTGCTACACAAAAGCCCTCGAAATTGGGGCAGATATTGTAGTGATGGTTCACCCCGATTATCAATATACGCCAAAGCTAATCAGAGCAATGGTAAGTATCATTGGCGAAGATTTATATCCCGTTGTTTTTGGTTCGAGAATACTGGGTAAAGGTGCTTTAAAAGGTGGAATGCCACTTTATAAGTACATAGCCAACCGTTTCTTGACGCTCTCACAAAATATTTTGATGTCGCAAAAACTTTCAGAATATCACACTGGCTACCGTGCATTTTCACGAGAAGTTTTGCAAAGTGTACCGTTCAAAAAATGTGACGATGATTTTATTTTTGATAATGAAATGATTGCTCAAATCTTCGCAAAAGGCTACGAAATTGCCGAAGTAACTTGCCCAACTAAATATTTTGATGAGGCATCTTCTATCAATTTTATACGTAGTTCAAAATACGGTTTGGGTGTTCTTAGAGTTTCGTTCCGCTATTTCTTAAATAATTTAGGTATTTTTAAGTGGGATTTGTTGCAGTAGTTCTAAGAAAACTCTCGCTTGCTATATCAAACCTGTAAGGTTTTTTCAAACCTTGCAGGTTTTTCGCTTTATAATACCTCAATTTCTCCCCATCAATTACTAACTTTGACTTTTTAATCAAAGAAAGAGTCAAAATGTCAGTTATTATTTCTCCAATTTCCGAAAGTTTAAAAACTTTTCTCGAAACAAAAAGTTATTCTAAAATCATTGTCTTGACCGATACAAACACCAAGCGTTTTTGTTATTCAGTTATCAAAGATTTGTTGCCAAAGCATACGCTTATTACCGTAAAGCATGGCGAAGAAAACAAAAACTTACAAACTTGCGAGCAAATTTGGTCGGCCATGACTGACGCACAGCTCGACCGTCATGCCTTGATGATTAACTTGGGTGGAGGAGTAATCGGCGATATGGGTGGTTTTTGTGCCGCAACTTACAAGCGTGGCATTGATTTTATTCAGATTCCGACCACGCTACTTTCGCAGGTCGATGCCAGCGTAGGAGGGAAGTTGGGCATTGATTTTCAAGGATTCAAGAACCATTTGGGCGTTTTTACGTTACCCAATGCAGTTTTGATTGACCCTGTTTTCTTAGAAACACTTTCTGAAAGAGAAAAACGTTCGGGTTTTGCCGAAATTTTGAAACATTGTTTGATTCAAGATGGAGAAAAATGGCAAGAAATCAGAAAGAAAGATTTAGCCGACCAAGATTTACCCGATTTAATTGCTCATTCGGTCGAAATCAAGAAAAAAGTGGTCGAACAAGACCCAACCGAGAAAGGTTTACGCAAAATTTTAAACTTTGGGCATACGCTCGGACATGCCATTGAGACGTTTTTTCTGCCTCAAGGAAAGAAAAGATTGTTTCATGGCGAAGCAATTGCTGCTGGAATGGTTTGTGAGGCATATATAGCATATACACGAGGTTTGATTGATGAACGAACCCTCGAACAAGTAGAAGAATTTATATTTTCGATATACGGAAAAGTAGATATTGCGGAAGCAGATTTCGATACAATCATCGGTCTTACGCTTCAAGACAAGAAAAATAAAGGTAAAGAAGTTCGTTTTTCGTTGATAAATGCCGCAGGAAGTTGCCTTTATGACATTGTAGTAAGCAAAAACGAAATGAAGAAAGCCTTGGAATATTATAAAGGCTAAAACGAGGCGATGAGTGCAGGTAGACAAATGAAGGGTTGGGTATGAAGTAAGAGGCAAAGATAAAGCAACAAAAAAACTTGATTTTTTAGAATTGATTGATTAGCTTTGGATATACTACAATGGTTGGCTGCTTCCATTTAGAATATTTATAAATAGTTGATAGTAAATCTTTTGGTGATTCTTGAATCACGCTTTGCGTATCATTTATATTTTTAAACCAATTCAATTTGTAAGCCTTATGAGAAAAACTTATCTGTTATCTGCACTCATTGTTTTAGCTTTATCAAGTTTAGTTCTATCAAGCTGTAATTCTATCAAGCTCATGGTCGATAACGACTATAGCTACGAAACCGATTTTACGAAGTACAAAACCTATAATTTTTTGAATTGCGAGATTGATACTTCGTTTGTTTGCTCCGAAATTCAAGATGCCATTCGTCGCCAGATGAAAGCCCGTGGCTATAAAGTAGTCTCAGAAGCACCAGGTTTATTGGTTAGTTACAGTATCATTCGTGACCGTGTTGACTATAAAGGATATTTTCAACCATCGCTCGACCGCTGGGTCAATCACTTCGATGGCGATGATACCTACAAAACTCAGAATTTTCATTTTGGTGGTGGAATGATTTTGGTGTCGCTACTCGATGCCGAAAGTAGCCGTCTGATTTGGCGTGGATATGCCTCGGGCGTATTCAACAAACAAGTCAATAAGCCAATCAATTATTACCGTAGTGTGGTCAGAAATATCTTCGACCAATATCCGCTTTTTGCAGCGGGCGAAAAACCACGTAAGATAGAAGAATTGTAAAAGAGGCTACTACTGTCGGTCAAGAGTGGGCGTTGTTCCGTTCCACAGTTTTCCAGTACCCAAATTTACTGCAAATTGAAAGCTATTAAACTGCTCACTGAATACTTAAAAATACCAAGAAAATGAAAAATACTTTTTTTTTCCTTTGTATTATAGGGTTTCTTGGAAGTTGTACGAGAGTTTTTGTTGATAATGACTATCGTTACTCAACTCACTTCAAGAAATACCAAACCTATGCGTTTGTTGATTGCGAACGAGATACAAATATCTTGTGTGAAGATGTGCAACAAGCTATACAGTATCAAATGCGTGCAAGGGGGTATGAGTTTAATGCTCAGAAGCCCAACGTTTTTGTTAGTTTTTCTATCTATTACGACCGACTCAAGTATAAGGGGTATGAGCAGCCCTCGCTCGTGAACTGGGTTTCGACTGAAGATGATAGTTATTTATACAAACCCATTAAATATGAGTTAGGACGCGGCACGTTGATGATTTCGATGATTGAGGCCGAAACCAGCGAAGTAGTTTGGCGTGGATATGCTACGGGTATTTTTAATAAAGCATCATCGAAGAAAAACTATTTTAAGAGTATTGTCAGAAATATTTTTGACCAATATCCGCTCTTGGCAACTGCCGAAAAAGTACAGAAAGCCAAAGGGAACATTATTTATTGAAATGATGTTGTGCTTCAAGAGTCGAATATCCAAGTACGATATTCGACTCTTTTTATTTTAAATTAACCTTGAATAAAAACCTATTATGCTCACAGAGTTACAAAAAGGACATTCGCTCAATACTCGAAAAATAGTAAAATTTGCCGAAGGACTTTCGCAAGAAGAAGCATTATTTCGCCCGTATGATGCCGTCAATAATTTTCTTTGGAATCTCGGCCATGTTACAATCGTTAGAAATACGATTATCAAAATCTTAAATCCTACGGCTCAATTGGAAGTTTACGAAAACGAAAGAGAGCTTTTTGGTAATGGTGCTGCTTTGCAGGCCAATGATGCCTACCCAGAACTGGATTTTATTCTTGGGCATTTTGTGAAGCGTGGCGAAGAAATAAATGCTCTTGCGGCCACAGTTTCGGATGAACACTTACAGCAAGAATCATCAATAAAAATTGGCCCAGACCCACGCACTAACGAAGCTTTACTTTGGTTTTTTTATAACCACGAAACCGAACATTTGGGTGAAATGAAAATTCTTAAAAACCTCGTAAACCGACTAAGAAATGCTTAAAGTTTATGGAATACCGAACTGTGATACCGTAAAAAAAGCAACAGTTTGGCTAAAAAATAAAGGAATTGCCTACGAGTTTCATGATTACAAGAAATTGGGTATTAGTGAATCCAAACTCGAAGAGTGGCTCGGGCAAGTGCCGTATGATAAACTCGTAAATCGTGCAGGAACAACTTTCAAAAAACTAACTGACGAAGAAAAAGCAAAAATTACCGATAACGCTTCGGCAATAGCCTTGATGCTTGAAAAATCATCAGTCATCAAACGTCCGATTGTTGAGTCTGACAGAATTTTGGCGGTGGGCTTTAAGCCAGAGGAGTATGAAATAGTATTTGGGTGAGTTAATTTTTATGAAAGATGGTGCTTGAAAATCTGCTTTCAAGCACCATCTTGTTTTTAATTTATAGTACCAACCAATATATCCATCGGCAACAAATCTGAGTTGTATTAAAAGTAAGCAATACACAAATTGCGTACGAAATGCACCCGATTCGGGTGTGTATCTAACATCAAACTTATCTTCGGGCATCTGATTACAAAGCTTGAGTGTATAATCAAGAGAGCTTTTCTACGGCTCCGAAAATTCTTTCTTACATTCTAAAAGGTCTTTTTCTGCTTGTTTTTTGCCAGATTAGAATGAAATAGGCACTTCAACCAAGGTAGTATCCCAAGCCATTTTCATAATTATTTCTTTATCAGTATTGCCTTTTATGCACTGAATTGAGAAGTTTTCTATCACTTCGTCGGTTTTCTTCGTCGGTACGTTTACCCGTAGCACGTCATTGTCTTTGTTATAGCTATATGCTCCCCAAAAATCGAGGTCTTTGTTCAAAATAATTGTCCATTCGGTAGTCGTCGGAATCGCAAAAAGCGAGTAAGTGCCAGCCTTTACTTTTTTACCTTGAATTGTCACGTCTTGATAAAACTTTATTTCGGTCGATTCGTTTGCTCCTAAACGCCAAACTTCGCCATACGGCACAATTTTAGTCCCGAAAACCTCACGGTCTTTTTTGGCAGGTCGGCTGTAAGTTATACGTACGATTGCTGGCATATCGCCAATGAGTTTTGGAGCAAACTTACGGTCGTGGGCAAAATTATCAGGATAATACGCCATATCCATCGGACTTTTATCAATTCCACGTAGTTTCTGAGCATTGGCTTCGACCATCAATAGAGCAAAAATGCAAGCAAATAAAATTGTTTTGTTCATAGTTTTGACTGATTTTATGTTGAGTTTTAACAAAAATACATAATTATTAAGCAATAAATGCTCGACCTACACAAGTTTATTTAGAGAAAAGTATTTTGCAGGAAAACTTACTTTTGCGTCATATTTTTTCTAATTTCGAATAATTTATATCTATTCAAAACCACTCTTAACTGCTATGAAAAAATATTTTCTTGCCTATTTTGGCTTCCTCTCGTTGTTATTTCTTGCCTGTACTTCGACCGACAAAACAGCCAATTTTAATCCAAAATTCAGGCTTTTATCTGCCGAGAAAATTAAATTTAACTCATTTGTAGATTGTAATATGGCAGAAGTCTGGGTGGGAGATGCTTTCCGAATTTTCCCAGGGAAATACGGTGAAGACCCACTTTGGGGTTATGCCAAAGACCTAAAATACGCCGATGGTAAAAGTGCCGAAGAAACTTTCAAGAGTAAAGCCGATAATTTCCACAACCCAATAATGCCCAAAAATGTATTGCCAACCGAAGATGGGCTACACGGGGCTGTCTGGTTCGAAACGGTTTATCAAGACACAAAAGATAAATCGGGCAGAACGCTCTATGCGGTTTACCATAACGAAAATTACCCGCAAACTTTCCCTTACGATTCGCTCAAAAATTCGGGTTATAAAGATAGCAAAAAATGGCCGCAAGGCTTAACTGGCGAAAAAAGCCCTGCAGCAGTTTGTAGAATTGGTATTATGAAATCGGTCAATGGCGGAAAAAGCTGGGAAAATAAAGGCATCTTCATTGAAGATTTGAATGCCCGAATGATTTTGAAACCGCATAATACATCGAATACTTTTGCAGGTGGCGTAGGCGACCCTTCGGCCGTTGCGAGTGGCGATTATTTGTATTTGTTCTACGGAGAATATGGGTATCCTGATGTTTATGATGAAACCACTTATGATGCCAAAAAAGAGTGGGCTGGCCAGTGTATCAGCGTTGCCCGAATTGCCCTCAAAGATTTAGATAACCCAGTTGGCAAAGCCAAACGTTGGGATGGAAAAGGATTCAATGCTCCGCAGAATGGTATTGGTAAACCGATTGCTTCGTTACAAATTCCACAAGAAAATGGCGGAGGAGCAGCATCTTCACCAACGGGCGGTTTTCATTGGGGGCCATCGGTGAGTTGGAATACGTATCTTAACTGTTGGGTAATGATGATGGGAAAAGTTGTCGGTAAATCATGGAAAGGCAGTCAAGTGTTTATTTCATTCAATAAAAATCCTGATTTTACGGAGGCCATAAATAGCCAAGATTGGACAAAACCACAGCTATTTTTTGAAAAACCCGGCTACATTCTATGGTACCCATCTTTGCAGCCACTCAATACTGAAGAAGATATAAAAGCCCGAAATACTTGCTTGAAACTGGGTAAAAAGGCTCGCTTCTTTGTCAAACGCATCAAACCTGGTGATGATGAATATGCTTCTGAGCATATTGTGGAGTTTGAGAAATAAAATAATAGGGGGTAGATTTTGGCTACCCCCTATTATTTTCACTCCAAAATCAACCAAGTGAAACCCTCGGCAGGAATCGTTACCTCAACTTCAATTTCATAGCTACGGTTGAGTGTATAATGTTTGCTTTTTCCTCCTTTTTCCCTCACTAAAACTTTATCCGATAGACCCGTGTAGTAAAGCGGAAGATTGATTTTTCGAGAAATACTTCCTTTTAGTGGATTATAGAGCATCACAAAACCTTTTTCTTTCAGATTTGGATTTACGTGCATGATTCCGTCCCAATCTCGACCATCGGGGCGACGGAGATGAATAAGGTCGGAGTTTAGAATCGGGCGGTATTTTTTATACCAATCAATTGTTTTCTTGACTGTCTGCTTAGTTTCTTCGGTATCATAGAGGCGTGGCCCACGATAACAGGCTTGTACTCCCGCACCGTAGTACTGTATCATTAGTTGCTCATAATCTTTTAGATGTTCGCTTAAAGGTTCTAAAACTGCCTCTGCTCCGCCACCTTGATATTTGGTGAGTGGCACAAATCCCCAACCCATCGAAGGTGTTTTTCCCAAGTACCATCAAAGATGTTTTGTCGATTCAAGATTTTTTGTTGCTCACGAGAAAGTGAAAAGTTTACTTCTCGATAGCCCAACGCAATTTTATGCGAACCATCCAAAAAATACCAATCGGGAGCGTTGATATATACCCCACGCTCATTGAGCCAACGATAAAACCCTTTTTGCATTTCCATTTGCACCCACTGCGAATCGTCGAGGCCTTTGTGGCCGGGGTGTTCGGTCGAAGCACAGACATCGCCAGGGTAGGGGCCGTCGTGTTCGAGTAAATCAAAGCCTGTTTCGGTGATAAATTTTTTTAGATTATTCAAGTAATTAATGCCCCACTGACTGGCCAAACACGGAGCATTTCCGAAGAAAGCACCTTTATCGGGTAAGCCAGTTTTTGGGTCAATTACATCGTTTTCGTCATCGATTCGGCGGCTACTAAAAAGCGAGTATCCACCCAGCAAAATGCCCTTACTATGTGCATAATCGGCTAATTCTTTAAATTTTTTGATGTTTTCGGCACTGGCATCTTCCATATTTAGGCCACTACCAAAACTAAGAATCACCATTTCGTAGCCAGTTTCGGCACATTGGTCAATCGTAGTCTTGACTTTGGCAGGGTCGGTACTGACGAGGTGCATGAAAATCGGATTTTGGGTAGTATATGGAAAAAGCGTAGCGTACATTCGGCGGCGGGCGAGTCCGTTTCGCTCACGGTCATAATTATCTAACAGCAATTCATAACTCCTAATTGACTTGTAGGTTTGATTGGGCAAAAGCTCAAAACCGACGCCAAAACTCGGATAAACTTCCAGTACGCACGGGGTTTGAAAATTATAATTTACCTGCGAAGTATAGCTCGAATCAACCTTCCAGTGCGTCGCTTGGTCGGATAATTCATAACGCATAGCATTATTGAAAGCGTAATTGTTTTCGATATAAATCCGTTGTGGCTTTTTCATCTGCTCAGGGCTACCCACCACGGCTGATTCTTCTTCAGGCGTTGCCAATATCTCATTGACTAACTGATTGATTTTTAGCGATTTATTGCCTTTGTTTTCAACACTTACCCATTTGCAAATTGTTGGAATATTATCGAAAATCTCGTAATGAACAGATACTGAAACGCCTTTCAGTTCGGGCAAATTCGACTCAAAAACTAATTCTAACTCTTTGCCTTTGGGGTTTTGCTGATTCATTGCCCACGTGCGAGATTTAAAATTTACGTGCGGAGTTAAAGAATTCATTTTAAAAGCTTTATACTGAAAATCCTGTGATTTGCTTTCTAATTTATCAATCCATTCAGTGAGCAAATAAGCGTGTTCTTTTTGTCCGTAAAGTCCGCCGATATTATAGGCTTTTCCGTCAATCGTAATGCGGGCTTCGGGGCGTACAGAACGCACAAATTGCTCGTTGGTTCGGAGATTTTTGAAGTCAATCGTAGCGGCATTCGGCGAAATTCGGATTTGGCGTTTCAATAATCCATTCGATAAAATAATGTCTTTTCCTGCGTTTGATTGATAGATTTCGGCCTTGAAAATTTGCTTTGAAATTAACCAATCGGCGTTAGGTTTAACTTCTTGATAAAGAGGTAGTTGTGTAGCTTGAAAGGTTTGGGCAAAGCTCAGATTAATGGCCATTAAAAGCAAAAAAAAGTGTTTCATAGTTTGTTTATTTTGTAAGGTTGAAGGTTAGGTAAAGTTAGGGAATTTACGGATATAAATTTGCGGTTATAGATGTTTTTAGAGATAATCGACCTTAAAATAAAATTGAACACCGATAAATAAAAATGATATTGGAGAGGCTTGGCTTATTGATACATTCGGGTCTATTATCAAGCAAACGCAAAGCCAAAGGCGTTAAACGAAGGCATGAAAATTAATCAAAATATACTTATGATTTTGTACTGGAATGAGGTGGCACTCGAAGCAAATAAAGTAAGCCACACAAATGGACTTGGTGAACAGGCTGGTCCACCCCGAAGTTCAAGAGCGTTAGCGATTGTTCATTTAGCCATGTATGATGCGTATGTAGGTACGGCTACTCCATCCTCACTATTGCATACCTATCTATCAACAACAGTGAAAACAGCGGGTTTAGATACAAATGCAGCAATTGCTGGAGCTGCTCATGCAACATTGTCGTTTCTATTTCCAAGTCAGATTCCTAATTTTAATGTAGCCTTACAATCTGCTGGCATAGATTTAAGTATCGTAAATGTAAAAGCAGGGTATTATTATGGAAGAGAGGTAGGAAAACAAATGCTGGCAAATAGAGCTAACGACCCCGATTCAAGTGATAATGGCTATATTCCGTCAGTTGCAAGAGGTGCTCATCGGCCAGCACCAGATGCCGAAAAGCCTTCTTTTCATGCACCATTTTACGGTGATAGGTCAAAGCCATTCTCCGCAAATCAAAACTTTACTATTGACCCTTTTCCTGCATTTAATGACCCAGATTTTATAAAATCTTTTGAACAAGTAATAAACAAGGGAATCAAGCCAGAATTATCAGGTACTGTACCTAATACAGAAAGGCGAACGAATAATGAGACCCTAATGGGAATATTTTGGGCATACGATGGGGCTTTTGGTTTAGGTACACCACCACGTCTTTATAATCAGATTATCAGACAAATTATTATAGCAAATCCCTGGATTAATCAAGAAGAGCAAGCAAGCTTGTTTGCATTGGTAAATGTAGCAATGGCTGATGCAGGGATTTTTGCATGGAGAGAAAAATATCGACATAACATTTGGCGTCCAGTAGTTGGTGTTCGTGAACATAATGCTTCAATGGGGCCATCTGCTGTTGCAGGTGCTAACCCTGTCAACGATGGCGATTGCCTTTGGCTTCCTTTTGGTTCACCTAAGACTAATGTGCCAAGTGGGAAAAATTTTACCCCCGATTTTCCCGCTTATCCTTCAGGGCATGCTACTTTTGGTGCTGCTGCTTTTAATATGGCTGACCTTTATCTAAATTATATTGGTAAAAATCCATTTGCTTTAGCTGGAAGTCATTTAGATGTGGTTTCGGACGAACTCAACGGGGTGAATAAAGATAATTCTGGTGCTGTGCGTCCACGACACGTAAGAAGGTTTAATAGTTTTAAAGAAATGATAAACGAAAATGGGTTTAGTAGAGTGTATTTAGGTGTGCATTGGTCCTTAGATGCTTTTGCAGTGAAAGCTGATGGTACACCTGACTATACTAAAAATGTAGGTGGAGCTATGCTCGGAATAGATTTAGCAAAACATATTTTCAACCGATTCAAATCAGGCACTGATGGCATTGACCAATCTACATTAGCCCCTTTAGTTCCGTAAATATTTTTTTAAATAATTCAGAGACCCTTCATCAGTTTTAATTATTGATGAGGGGTTTCCTGTTTCGAGCCTTATTTTCCGTACCTTTGTGGTTCAAATAATACAAAAGAGTTTTGGAAACATTCAAGCAAATCGGTGT
>JAIYBU010000171.1 GCA_027488335.1 Cytophagaceae bacterium | reverse complement strand
TTGCTGCGGGCTTTAGTGATAATACAATCAAAATATTCGACCTCAAATCGTTTGAACTTAAAAAAATTATTGAAGCTCATCAAAACTCTGTATTTACACTAAAGTACTCACCAGATTTTAACTACTTATTGTCAGGAAGCCGTGACGCTCGTCTAAAAATTTGGGATGTAGAAAAAGACTATTTCTTAGAAAAGGAAATTGTAGCTCATACGTTTGCTATTAATAATATTAGTTATAGTCCAGACCATAAATATTTTGCTACTTGTAGTATGGATAAATCAGTAAAGATTTGGGATGCTGAAAGTTTTAAATTATTAAAAGTAATCGACCGTGCCAGACACGCAGGTCATGGCACTTCGGTCAATAAATTGCTTTGGACAAAATGCGATAATCAGATTGTCTCAGCCAGCGACGACCGTACTATTTCTGTATGGAAACTTGGGTTTGAAAATCATTAAATGGCATCGTTTTTGAATAAATGTATTAAGTTATAAATATTAAACATACTTTTTTTGTTACTTTTGCTAATTGACTTATATTTAATTAAATTTTTGATGGAAAATATTCTTTTTTAAGTATTTCCGCAATCGAAAAGGGCAACAACCTATTGTCCCATCATCAGAAAACGTTTCAGAATTCCCTAAAACATTTTTAACAATGAAGATTACACCCCTTGAAATACGCCAACATGAATTTGAAAAAACTTTTAGAGGCTACAATATCGAAGAAGTTGATAATTTTTTAGCTAACCTTTCCCAAGAATGGGAGAGAGTGCTTAATGAAAGCAAAATGCTAAGAATGCAACTTGAAATAGCTGAAAAAGAAGCCAATAAGTTGCGTGAAATTGAAATGACGCTTTTCAAAACGCTAAAAACTGCCGAAGATACCAGCACGATGATTACCGAACAGGCTAATCAGCAAGCTGATAAACATATTCAGGAGTCGAAGTTACAAGGTGAAAAATTGTTGATGGATGCACAACAAAAAGCTAATGAGATAGTCAGGCAAGCCGAAGAACGTGCAAGATATATAAAAGAGGAAGTTTTGGGTGATGTGAAGGTTTTGGAACGTGATTTCCGTGCCATGGACCATTACAAAACAAATCTGTTGGTACAGATGCGTAGCCTTTCAACGGCAACCCTCGAACACGTACAGCGTTTTGAAGATAAATTTGATAAAGAAGGAGTAGATGCTAAGTTTAAAGAAGCTACTTCGATGCTTACGGATGAAGAAGAGACGAAGGTGGATGTAGAGGAAGCGGTTGTTACTCCGATAGAAGAACCTAAAATTGACGCAATCAGTGAATTTATTGAGCCAGTTGCAGCCGTTGAAGAAGCAATTGTCGCAGATATTCCGAGTCGTACACCAGAAACTATTGTTGACGAACCCGTGGTTGCTGAGATTTCTCCAGTTGAAGAAACTATTGAAGAGGTTGTGACTGAGTTGCCTGTAAGTGAGGAAGAGCCAATTACTGAAAAAATAGAATCTGTTGTTGAGGAAACATTTGTAACAACTACAATTTTATCTTCATCGGTCAATAATTATGTAGAGCCACAACCCGCTGCAGAGGATAGAGTTGTTAGAAAAAACGATACACCAAAAGCGGATGAATTAGAGATTATTGAAGGAATTGGTCCGAAAATAGCAATGTTGCTTTTTGATTCGGGTATTTTTACTTTCCGTGATTTAGCCATTACACCAGTTTATAAAATTCAAGAAATTTTAGATGGAGCTGGTCCACAATTTGCACGCCACGACCCAAGTACTTGGACTCAACAAGCAAAACTTGCTGCTGAAGGTCGTTGGAATGATTTGGAGGCTTTGAAGTTTTATTTGGTTGGTGGACGTGAACCTAAAAAAGAGGAAGTTGAAGAAATTGCCGAATCAATTGTAGAAGTTCAAGCACCAGTTTCGGTTGTTGAAGAAATCGTAGCTGAACAAGAACCAGTTATCGTGGAAGAGCCAATAGCGACTGCTCTAATAATTGAAGAAATTGAGGAGAAAGTGCCAGCTTTTACGCAAACACCTGTTATGCCCGTTGCAAATAATCTTGATTCGATTACCGAAGAAATGCTTGAAAAAGTAAATAAGGTAAAAGCTGCAATCAGAAAAGCAATGGTAGAAAAAAATAATGATGCCCCAATAAAGGACAATACTCCATTGCCTACATTGAATGATATTATTGCAAAAAATGAAAGTTCAACAAGCGGTTCATTTTTTGATAATTTATGATGAATGCTAAGTTTCAAGAAGGTTCAAGTGTTTACTTGGGCCTTTTTTTATTTCATTTGCATTAAAAATTGAACTTTTGGTGAAAATTAATCATTCACCATAAATCATTAAACATTATTCTATGGGAATTATCTCGCTCGAAGGTCTTGAGTTTTTTGCTTATCATGGGTATTATGATGAAGAGCAGAAAATTGGTAGTAAGTTTTCAATTGATATTGCTATTACAGCCGATTTGAGCCGTGCAGCACAAGAAGATAAATTGAAGTTGACGGTTAATTATGAAGATGTGTATAAAATAGTAGCCGATGTTATGAATGAGAAACATCGGCTACTGGAGCATATTGCTTATAAAATTATCGAAGCTATTAAGTCGCAATTTCCTCATATTGAGGCTGTTACAGTAAACGTTTCAAAGTTCAACCCTCCGCTGGGTGGTATTTGTCATCGCTCTAAAGTAACCATTTCTATACCTTAAAGCTTAATTTGGTTGAGGAGAAGTTAGCTTTGATGGTTTCCACTGATTATTTCGTGTATTGACATCTGGTAATTTATTATCAGGGTCAATTACAATAGATTCAATTGCCGATTTTGAATCATGCCTGAAACTCCATGTGTGGCCACGTTGCCATATCTCGTAAGGTAATTGTACACGTTTTTTAGTGCCATTAACTTCTTTGATTTCGAGCGTTACGGGCATTGGCATTTTTTCTAAATTTTCAATCGTAATCACTGAACCTTTAGTGGCGTCTTGTTGAATGTAGGATACATCTTTTACTCCTTGGTCAATTTTCCAGTCGTTGATGTACCAACCTTTCCAAAACCAGCCTAAATCTTCGCCTGCGGCATCTTCCATCGTTCGGAAGAAATCAAGAGGGGTGGGGTGCTTAAATGCCCAACGGTTCACGTATTCTTTGAAAGCATAATCGAAACGTTTTTCTCCCAAAACTAATTCACGAAGCATCGTAAGACCATAGCCAGGTTTCATATAAGCAGCAATTCCTAAATTATTATCTTGAATTACGTCTGGTATATTTACTATTGGGTCACGGTCATAATAATAGGGTGTCATCTGACGAACGTTTTCTGGGCTATAATATTCACCATTATTGAAATTTTTGGTTGAGAGCGAATTGATAAAAGTATTGAAACCTTCATCCATCCAGGCATATTTACGTTCGTTGCTGCCTACAATCATTGGAAACCAGTTGTGACCAAACTCGTGGTCAGTCACCCCCCAAAGGCTTTCGTTTTTGTCTCTATAATCACAAAAAACTATTCCTGGATATTCCATACCCCCCACAACACCCGCAACGTTAACGGCACTTGGGTAACTGTATTCGTAAATATATTTTGAATAAAATTCGATGCAGCCTTTTACATACTCCGACGAACGTCCCCAAGCATCATTTCCATTGCTTTCTTTCGGATAGACTGATTGAGCTAAAGAAGTTTTACCACTTGGTAAATTGATTTTACAAGCATCCCAAATAAATGCTTTTGAAGTAGCCCAAGCCACATCACGAGCCTGTTTACACTTGAATTTCCAAGTCAAAGTACCGTCGGTACGTGGGCGAGATTTAACATCGTTTACCTCTTCTGCACTTCTGATAATTACGGTTTTATCGCTATTTTTTGCTTCATTTAAACGTTTAATTTGTTCAGTAGTCAAAACTTCATTTGGGTTCATTAATTCGCCCGAACCAACTACAATATGATTGTACGGAACTGTGACATTATACTCAAAATCGCCATATTCTAAATAAAATTCACCCGCTCCCAAATAAGGTAAAGTATTCCAACCTTCAACGTCGTCATATACAGCCATTCTCGGATACCACTGAGCTACTTCGTAAATGACTCCTTCCTGAGTTTCTTGTTTGCCCATACGGTCTGAACCGTAGCGAGGAATTTTAAACGAATAGGTAATCTTGATTTTTACTTCTTCATTAGGTAATATAGGTTCTGATAGTCGTATTTGCATACGAGTATCATCGGTTAAATGCTCGGTATAGACTGAACGGGTGGTAATTTTCTTTCCTGTTTGAGTATTTTTATCTACACTTACAAATTGAACAATATAGCCACCTTCAAAACCCGTATTCCCATAACGTCCCCCCGCAATAGTAGTAGTTTTTCCACCCCTCGATTCACTATTAAATTGATTTTGGTCAAGTTGTAACCATAAAAAAGGTAATTTATCGGGGCTATTATTTTTGTATGCAATTTCAACATCGCCCGATAGTCTATTTGCCACTTCGTCGAGCTTTATATTGATTTTATAATCAGCTTTGTTTTGCCAATACATAGGCCCTGGAGCTCCTGTACCACTACGATATGCTGTGCCAGGTATAAAGTTAAAAAGGGGATTAAAGGCATCTCGATGGTCGTATTTTGAAGAAGTAAGCGTTTGAGCCTCTACTTGTTGACCAATCGCCACTATACAGAGTAATACTAACTTGCTGATTTTCATGAGTGAATGCTGATTTACTTATAAAATTTAATTTGTTATTCAAAAAGGTATATTGCCCTATCAAAACGGCAAAGTAATGATTTTCGTTTATAAAGAGATAGTATTATTTCATAAATGTTGCCTCTGATTTATTTTCGTATTTATTTAGTGGTAACTTTTTAAGCTATTAGTATCTCTAAAAAATCGTACTTTCAAAGGGATTAACTTAGGAAAACATAATGTTTAAACAATAATTTTATGAGATTTTAGCTTGTCAAAAGGTATTTTTTTCATAAATTGGCACAAAATTTTAATACACACTATTTCTGTAAACTTAATTTAGAACTGATTGAAGCATTCTTCAAACAGAAATCTTAACAATTAATAAAAATGAAATCTAAACTAATTTCCGTGCTAACTTTAGCAATACTTTTACCTTTCGTGGGGTTTGCCCAGCTTCGTGACTTACGATGTGACATCCTTCCATATTCGGTTTTTAAGGGTGCATCGAAGAAAAAACCAGTTGAGCTAAAAGTTCTTGGCACAAGTCCACAATTTGGTGAAATTCCTGAACATACTGGTGTTTCGGCCTATGAACACTTAAAAGCGATTCACAGAGAAAATATTAAAAATAGTAGAGTTGAGATTGATAAACTTTTTAAAGCATTAGGTTATAAAGGATTTAATGACCCTGCAATTTCGAGTAGCAGCTTTATTCCAGAGATAATTCCTACTGGAACTTTTGGCTGGATGGGTGCTTATTCACGTGGACATAAATATGCTTGGTCTAAATTAGGAAATGATTTTCCAACATTTAAAGTTTATGCCAAAGGAAGTGAGTGTTTTATTTATATTATGAAGAAATGTGGAAATGCGTTTTATGTTCCATCAAAATATCCAGTTCCTGTTTCGTTGTATAAACCACCTGTTGTAGCTCCAGTGGTTCCAGTTATGACTTGTAAAACACAAACTATCAATATTACAGGTAGTGGCCAAGTAAGCAGTGGCGATGTAATGACAACCAGTAAAACAATGGAAATTGTGGCGGTTAATTCTACATCAGGTACCACAAAAGGATTACTCTTAGGTTCGTATCCAGTTTCAGTTCGTTCGACTTATGATTTCAATGTAAAAGGCGAAGCTCAATATTCAAAAACTGTTGAGGTATGTATGGAGGGAAGTGCTGCACCTGCACCAATGAATTTATCATTGCCGATGACTCTAAACTATAAAATTACTAAAAATGATGTACTAATTGGTGATGGAGAAAAATTGTATTTAAATGTAACTCCAGACCAATTTAAGGCGTTGAGTAAGGCATACAAGGCAGTCAATGTTAGCACAACATCTTCTCCTAACTTAGAAGTAGCTGCTAAAAAAGTTACATCAAGTACTGCAACCGAGACAGCCGCAGGTTCGTTTGGTTCAGGAGAAACAAAATGTGCTGACCAAAAAATTAATTTCTTAGGAAAAACTGAAATCAAAGATGGTAGCGTGAAAAGTGCTACTAACGATGTAACAATCATTGGTGTGTATAAGAAAACTGGTAAATTAGATAAAGGTGAAATGGCAGAGAAATATCTTTGTCTTGGTAGCTTCCAAGTACCAGTGAAATCTGCTTATGAGTTTACAACTTCTGGTGGTAGTGATGTTTCAAAAATCTTGAGAGTTTGTACTAAAGATGGGGCAGCTCCTGCTGACCAAAACATTAATGTTCCAGTAAAAATGACTTATAATTTCACAAAACAAGATGTAACACTTGGTGATTACAATAAAGTCTATGTTTCTCTTACTGAAAAACAATACAAAGCATTGAGCAAAAATTATAATCGTTGTTGCACCGAAGGTGGCGAAGGTAAATGTAAATAAGATTTTCTTTAGTGTGTAAAAAGCCCTATTCATATTGTGATTAGGGCTTTTTTGTTATACTTTTCTGAATACTATTTGACAAACTTAGCGAATAAAGCGGAGGTCCGCACTCTTGCTAACTAAGGGAACAAGGAAATCTTTTCTTTTATTTTTTGTTCTCTTGGTTGTATTACACCAAAAAGTATATAGCTTTGTTTTTTTAGCATTGGCAAGGTTTCAAATATTGTATATGAGTACAAGAATATCACATAAAAAAGCCCCACTTCGATTACCAAAGTGAGGCCTGTACTTTTTTATTTGGAGTTTTTAGGTCTTTAATTTCTTTTTCTTTGCAGCTGGGAAAAGTACATTATTTAAAATTAAGCGATAGCCAGCTGAATTAGGATGAAGATTCAAATCGGTTGGTTCTTCGCCAACGTAATGCTGATAATCTTCGGGGTCGTGGCCACCATAGAATGTCCAGAATCCCTTTCCTGCTGTTCCATGTATATATCTTGCTTCGCCAATCGAACGATTTTCTGCCAGTGTAATAACATCAGGTCTGATGTATTGTTTCTTGAAAGCAGTTGTTTGCCCCATGAAACCCTTAATCAAATTTGCATGGTTTTGGGTAAGCATCGTCGGAATAGGGTCCCACTTAGCTGAGAATTGAAATAATGAAAAATAATCATTATTTTCAGTAACTCCACGTTCTTCTTGTTGATTATCAATACTCGAAAACTCCATTTCATAAGGATTCGTAATCAATCTAAAATCTTTAAAAGCAAAACAATTATCATATTTGAGTTTGCTTTCTGCATTGGGGTCGGCACCATCTCCATCGTAAGGGGCTTCTACGATGTCAACACCATCTGCCGCCAAAGCAATATCGAAAGTGTCGGTTGCATTACACATCGCAAACATATATCCGCCACCGAATACAAAATCTCTGATTTTTCTTGAAACCCCTAATTTTAAGTCAGGAATTTTAGTATAACCAAATTTCTTAGCAATTGTTTCAGCTTCTTGTTTTTGTTCTTGGTACCATGCTTGTCCACGCATGCGTAAAAATTTCCCGAATTGACCCGTAAAATCTTCGTGGTGAAGGTGGAGCCAGTCGTATTCTGGAAGTTTATTCTCTAACACTTCTTCATCAAAGATTTTATCGTATGGAATTTCAGCATAGGTAAGCACGAGCGTAACGGCATCGTCCCACGGTTGGGTAGTTTTTGGAGAATAAACAGCAATTTTTGGAGCTTTATTTAATTTTACTGCATCCATATTGGCATCATTCGAGGCAATAACATTCAAAATTGACTGCGATTCGGCTTCTGAAATTACCTCATAACTCACACCACGAATCACACATTCGTTAATGAAGGTCTGAGAAGCTGTAAACAAAAAACTTCCCCCTTTATAATTAAGCAGCCACTCAACCTCAGTTCCGTGCGTTTTTAAGAGCCAAAATGCTATTCCGTATGCCTTCAAGTGGTTTCGTTGGGTTTCGTCCATAGGAATCAGAATGCGGTTAGCAAACAAATTCGATGATAACGAAAATGTCAACAGCACTAATAGTGTCAGTTTCTTCATTATTTTCTATAAAAATTATGTATTCAAATGTAGCAACTTTTATACCAAATATTTAACGAATTTGCTATTTGATTATTAGTAGTTAGACTATGATTTTTTGAATCTCATTTTAAAATTACAACCGATTTTATCTAAAAAAAAACGAATGGGCTTAAAAAAATGATAAACGGTTGAATCACCTATCTTAATCGTTTGTGCTTTTGAAAACTCTTGATGAATTTTGTATCATTGAAATCTGAGTACAAAACGTACTAAATTTAAAGTAAAAACATGAATTTAAAAGAAAATATTAGTGAAGGTTTACGTTCTATCAAAGGAAATATGCTTCGTACTGTACTCACAGCTTTGATTATTGCGATTGGCATTACCTCTTTGGTCGGAATTTTGACGGCTATCGACGGAATGCAAAGTTCGGTAGATAATAGTTTTGCTGGTTTGGGTGCAAACTCTTTTGATATTAAAGGCCCACGAATGTTTCGCCGCCGAAGTGGGGGTGTAAACGATAAAGATTTTCCACCGATTGAATACAGAGAAGCTAAGCAGTATAAACAACTTTTTCAAGCTAATAATGCTGGTGCAACCGTTAGTATTTTTACGAGTGTAACTGGTTCTGCTCAGTTGAAATATAAATCTATCAAGACAAATCCGAATAGTTTAGTTCGAGGAATTGATACAGATTACCTTGATATGAAAGGCTATAAATTGACTGCGGGACGAAATATTAGCGATAATGACATAGAGTTTACGAATAACGTAGTGATTTTGGCCAACGAACTGGCGGTTTCGCTTTTTCCCAAAGAAAACCCAATTGATAAGGAAATTTCATTGCTCGGTTTAAGGTTTAAGGTAATTGGAGTTTTAGAGAAAAAGGGCAGTATTACGGGTGGCGGTGATGACCGTGTGGCACTCGTTCCACTTGAAACTGGCCGCCAGATTGCTGGAAACAGAAAATTGACTTTTGATATTACAACATCAGTTAAGAATGTGTCGGATATGGATTATATTATCGGTGAAGCCGAGGCAGTCATGCGTAGAGTTCGGAAAGATGCCATTGGAAAATCGGCTTCGTTTGAAATTGAACGTTCGGATGCACTGGCAAAAGATTTTGAAGAAGTAACAGGCTATTTACGAGTAGGAGGGTTTGGAATTGGAATCATTACGCTCTTGGGAGCAGCCATTGCTTTGATGAATATTATGATGGTTTCGGTTACAGAACGAACCCGTGAAATTGGTATTAGAAAAGCCATTGGTGCAACACCTTTCAAGATTCGGTTGCAGTTTTTGATGGAAGCAATTGTGATTTGCATTTTGGGCGGAATTGCAGGAATTATACTCGGAATCGGTATTGGAAATGTAATTGCCAAGCTTATCAGCGATAAAAGTAGTTTCATAATTCCTTGGGCATGGATAATGATGGGCTTTGTTGTATGCGTGTTTGTAGGTATTTTATCAGGTTTTTATCCTGCCTATAAAGCATCAAAACTTGACCCGATAGAATCTTTGCGATACGAATAATAAATGTAATTTCAATAAAATAGTTTCCAAAAAGCTTCATATTCGTAGAATTATGAGGCTTTTTTGTTTTTAGATAAAATCAAAAAATTATTATACGGATACATTTGGCATAATGTTTGGAATAACTGCTAAAAGCAACTAAATGGTTATTAGGCTGAATATTTTAAAATTTTGCTATGAGAATAAGTGTATTTGTTGGTCTGATTAGTGTTTTTGGTAGTTTGAGTTTCACTTCTTTTGCTCAAAAAGAACACATCGAAGAACCCATCGCTCCGAAAAGAGAAAGTATTGGGCTTTTTTTCTATGATGGAATGGCCAAAGTAAATATCGGTGGAAAATTTGGTTTTATTAACCGTCAGGGTATTTTACAGATTCCTTGCCAGTTCGATAAAGTTTCAGATTTTAAAGATGGGCTGGCGATTGTCACCGAAAATAATCGTCATAGTTTTATCCGTACAGATGGTTCGTTGCTTACGCCTCTAATTTTTGATAAATGCGAGCCTTTCTATAACGGTTTTGCGATGGTTAGTTTCCAAAATAAATACGGTTTTATTGATAAAAACGGCAAAATTGTCGTTTATCCACGCCATGATTTTGCGATGGGCTTTAGCGAAGGTTTAGGCTTGGTTGGGAAAGATGGACATAATGGCTACATTGATGCTAAAGGAAAATTGGTTATTGATTATCAATTTGAGTTTTCACTTCCATTTTCAGAAGAGTATGCGGTATTTATGAAGAATGGCAAGTTTGGCTACATTAATAAAAAGGGCAAAGTTGTAATCGAGCCAAAGTATGATTTGGCAAATTCGTTTCACGAAGGAGTTGCCTCCGTAAGACTGGACAACATGGCTGGAGCTATTGATAAAAAAGGGAATTTTGTGGTAAAACCAAATTATCAGACTGTTCGTAGTTTCAAAGAAGGTGTTTCAGTAGTGATGAAAAACAATAAATTCGGTGTAATTGACCATCAAGGAAATGAGATAATTTCGCCACGTTATGACTTATTGGATAATTTTGAAGATGGAATTGCGGTTTTTAAAGCCAATAAAAAATATGGCTTTGTAAATATAGCTGGATATGAATTTATCCCTGCTACGTTTGACAAAGCTTCTGCGTTTGACCAAGGAATGGCATCAGTAAAACAAAATGGGAGTTTTCATTACATAGATTTACAAGGTACCATTGTTTACACTTCGCCGCTCGACCCAAAATATGATGAAGAGAGTAACATTGTTTTAGCCAAACTTGATAAGAAAAAAGGCTACATTGATGGAAAAGAAAAAATCTTGGTAAGTCTTGATGATTCTTTTTCACCTGCTCGTGTCGTGCTATTAATAAATAGCAGTGAATATGTAATTAGTACAGCAGGAACACTTACTTCAAAATAGCTAAGGTCTGAAAATTGTTTATTTATCGAACCCATGATAAATATGGCATTTCGTTGTAGAGGTATCAGCAAAGCTTTTTAGTTTAAAATGACAATAAAGAAATTTAATCTACAAAAGTCAAATTTTCAGGCTTTGGATAAGTAATCAATTTAGAGAAATCAACTTTCCAAAAATCTAAGTCAAGCAATTGATTATTCACACATTGAGTAAGTGTAATTACGACTTCCGTTCCATCAGAATCAGCGTATTTTGCTTGAATGAGGTCATCTTTATAAGGTGAAATATCTGGATTTCCCATGCTGATACTTCCCATTTTTCCACCTTCATATTCTTCAACATCTTCATTGATGGGATATTGTGTAATATTAAGTCCCAATTTTTCTAATAAAAATATGATTAAATTTCGTTCGTTTTCTCTGATTTTTCGGCGTTCTTCCATTGATTTAATTGATATTTCCTTCAAAATTAACGAATAATTAACGGAAATGGCAAAAAAAGAGCAGATAACCATAAAATTATCTGCCCTGAGAATTGAATATTTGAAATCAACTTATAGTATGATTACAAAAGTTGAATCCATGCTGCCTTTGGTTATCTTGACCGATTGTGATTCAGAAGTATTATTTCCTAATATTGCCTTGAAATTTACTCCTTAATCACGAAGTCAGAATCCTTGAGGCCTTTGTTTGCCTTAACTGATTGTACTTCCGAAGTAATATCTCCCATTTGGCCTGCACTTCTTTTGGTTTGCGATGGCAACATGACATCCAGTCCTTTGAATTTTTTGTAGTTTAAGTAATATACATTATTTTCAAATTTCCCCCTTGGAGTTTCGTTCATTGAATAAGTTTTTACTTTCAAACCAGACTCAACATCATAAAAGTCATTCCATTTTTTTCCATCAGCCGTAGCGAGTTCGAGTTTGTAGGCATCTTTGTCCCCAACTTTTTCTTTGCCAACAACTGTACGAGTGATTCCCATTTTATCATACAAGGTTTCCGAAAATGGGTTACTTCTCATTGCTGCCATTTGAGCTTCTTTTCCTTCCATCGGTGGACGATTCCCTCCACCAAAGCTACTTCCACTTTTCATTCTGTTTCCATCATAAATGGTATTCATCACTTCATTACCATTAGCAAAAACTGACATTGCGTATCGGTCAGGAAATTTGAATTTCATTTCTGTTTCAGATGTACCTCTCTGAGTTTCGCTTGTACTACTGATTGTTAAATCTTGTATTTTAGCGATGGCTTCTTTGCCACCAATGGCCGTCAAATATTTTTCAATAATAGCATCCGCACTTGGTGTATCTTGTGCAAAACTACCAAAAGTGATTAAAGAAAATACGGTTACAATTAGTTTTTTCATTGTTTTTTAATTTTGATTGAATTTTATGTTTAGATAAACAATTTACCCAAATGTAAAGTTTTTATTTTAATGTGCATACAAAAAAGTGATAGAAGTATATAAAAAACTGATAAATAATGACAAACGAAAAATTGGCCATTTTTTGGTTTCGCCGTGACCTCCGTTTAGAAGATAATGCTGGACTTTATCACGCTTTGAAGAGCGGATATAAAGTTTTACCTATTTTTATTTTTGATAAAAATATCTTGGATAAACTCGAAAACAATAAAGACCAACGAGTTGAATTTATTCATAAGGCCTTAGCTGATTTACAAGAGCAGCTACTAAGTTTTGGTTCGTCATTATTAGTAAAATATGGAACCCCTTTTGATGTTTGGGCGAATTTAATTTCAGATTTTGAAATTGCCGAAGTCTATACCAATCATGATTATGAAAAATATGGCATCGAACGTGACAAGCAAATAGGACAGATGCTCAATGCCAATAGTATTGCTTTTTATACTTTTAAAGACCAAACTATTTTTGAGAAAAATGAAGTCTTGAGCGGAGCTGGAACCCCTTACACTGTTTTTACACCATACAGCCGAAAGTGGAAAGAAACCCTCAATGATTTTTACTTAAAATCTTACCCGACAGAAAAGTATTTTCAGAACTTCACCAAAATAAACCCGTTTGAGTTTCCAACGTTAGAGAAAATCGGATTTTCAGAAACTGGAAGTGTTTTCCCGAAGAAAGATTTACAAGAAGAATTGATTAAAAAATATGATGAAGTACGAGATATTCCATCAATTCTTGGAACAAGCCGACTAAGTGTACACCTTCGATTCGGAACCGTAAGTATCAGAAAACTGACTCAGAAAGCAATTACTTTAAATGAAAAATGGTTGAACGAACTTATCTGGCGAGATTTCTATATGAATATTTTGCACCACTTTCCTCATATTACGGAAGGGAAATCATTTCGAAAAGAATATGATAACATTGTTTGGAGAAACAACGAAACCGAATTTAAAAAATGGTGCGAAGGAAAAACGGGTTATCCGATTGTAGATGCAGGTATGCGTGAACTTAATGCAACTGGCTTTATGCACAACCGAGTCAGAATGATAACTGCCAGTTTTCTGATTAAGCATTTATTGATAGATTGGCGTTGGGGTGAAGCTTACTTTGCCAAAAAACTAATGGATTTTGACTTTTCCGCCAATAATGGTGGTTGGCAGTGGGCATCAAGTAGTGGATGTGATGCCGCACCTTATTTTCGAATTTTCAACCCAACTTCACAAGCTCAAAAATTTGACCCCGAATTGAAGTACATCAAAAAGTGGATTCCTGAACTGAATAGTTTTGAATATCCTCGCCCGATTGTTGACCATACTTTTGCTCGTGAACGAGTATTGAAAGCATACAAAGATGCCTTAGATAAAAAGTAGAATGATTTGCTACTTCGGGTCGAAGTGCGTATTTTTGATTGAGGGTTTACCCTCAATCATTAGTAATCCAACAAAAATGACATTTCTTAATCAATCGGCTCATTATATTTTTGATAAGCACCCACTCGCACAACTGAAAAATATTTGTGTGGTGTTGCCGAGTCGTAGAGCAGTTTTTTATTTCAAACAAGCCTTAGCAAAATTATCGGATGTCCCGTTTATCTCACCTGAGGTTCTCGCAATTGATGATTTTGTCATGCAAATGTCGGGTGTTAACCAGATTGATGCTGTAAGTTTGCTGTTCGAACTGTACGAAACTTTTAAGAAATATGACCCCGAGGTGAAGTTTGAAAGATTTATTTCGTGGGCTCCAACACTCCTCCGAGATTTCGATACGATTGACCTGTACTTAGTAGATAACCCAAAATCTATTTTTGAGTATATGAGTGAGGCGAAAGTTTTAGAACGATGGAATCCTTCCCAACTTCAAAATGGAAAACCAGAATATCAGATAACGCCAACGATTGATAAATACTTCAAACTTTTTGAAAATATTTATAATGTCTATGTCGATTTACAAAAATCCTTGACTGATAAAGGTTTGGCTTATCGAGGAATGGCCTATCGCATTTTAGCAGAATCTGTAAAACAGCTCCTCATTGAGAAAAGTGAAAACGCTGTCATCTTTGAAAAATACTATTTTGTTGGTTTTAACGCCCTAAGTGCTTCCGAAGAAAAAATTATAGAAACACTCGTAAAAACCAGTAGAGCCGAAACTCTTTGGGATGCTGATACTTATTTTATGAGCCCCGAATATAACCATAAAGCAGGAGTACTTTTGCGGTCATATAAAAATAGCGGAAGATTTGGCAAGTGGAATTGGCAAACGAATGAGCTGCTCAAAGGTGAAAAAGAAATGCGAATCATTGGAGTTGAAAATGCCACACTCCAAACAAAAATTGCAGGCCATATTTATGCTGAATCCGTGGCTCATAATCCTGATGTTTCTACGGTTATTGTTTTGGCCGATGAAAATTTATTGCACCCTGTCATGTATTCGCTCAATGAAAGAATCTCAGATTTTAACATTACAATGGGGCTTTCACTGCGTGGTTCAATGTTATTTACATTAATTGACGCTATTTTTGAACTTCAGCAAAATATCGCTGAATTTAAAACTAAAGATGGTGGCACACTAAAAATGCCCAAGTTTAGTCATCGTCATATTTTTAAAGTTCTGAACCATCCTTTTATTCGTCGTTATGAACAAATCAAATATGCGGTGGAAATTAAAGGGAAATCTCAAGAGCGAACAATTTTTAGAAAAACACTTTCTGAGATTTTAAGAGCTAATAAGGTTTATTTAAGCCAAGATGAAATGTTGGAGTTAGGAGAAAACGAACCTATTTTTAAAGTTTTATTTTCTCGTTGGGGTGATAATCCACAAAAAGCACTTTTTGCATTTTATGATTTAATCGACGAACTCCGCAATGTTTACCGAGATTCCAATGACGCTATCGAAACCGAATACTTGTATTTGTTTCTTACGATATTACATCGTCTTGAAAAAATACTATTTCAGAATCGAGAGTTAAGCCTTAGAAGTTTCAAACATTTTCTATACGAATTAATTAAGCAAGAGAAAATTCCGTTTAGTGGCGAACCTGTTTCAAATCTACAAATAATGGGTATGCTCGAAACCCGTTGCTTGGATTTTGAACGAGTGATTATTTTGTCAGTCAATGAAGGAGTTTTACCGTCTGCTAAACATGTCAATTCTCTTATTCCATTTGATGCTTGTATACAATATCATCTTCCTGTACATTCCGACCAAGATGCTGTGATGTCCTATCATTTTTTTAGATTATTACAAAGAGCCAAAGAAATTGATATTTTGTATGTGATTCCAAATGGTGAAGGACTTGGTGGCGGCGGTAGTGAAAAAAGTAGGTTTATTTTGCAGATTGAAAATGAGTTGGTAAAAGAAAATAAAAACATTAAATTAACGTACCCAAAAATTAGTTTTGGAAAAGATATAGACATTGAAGTAATTAATAAAATTGAGATTTTCAAGAATGAGGAAATTCTTCAAAGTATTAGTAAACTAATTTCTGAAAAAGGAATTTATCCAACATCGCTTAGTAACTATCTGAAATGTTCGCTTCAATTTTATTTTGATAAAGTAGCAAAGATTTCAAAGCGAGAAGAAATTGATGAAAACTTTGGAGCTGATGTTTTCGGTACTTGGATTCATAATACGTTAGAAAAAATAGATAAAGACTACGGACCTGTAATTTTTGAAGATAATATCGAAAAAATTATTGGTGAATTAGAGCAACGACTCGATGATGCTTATCAAGAAAAATTTGGTGGTTTTGTAGTAGAGTCGGGAATGAACTATTTATTGAAACAAGTAGCGGAGCAATTATTGAAAGGTTTTTTTGAGAGTCAGAAAGAAACACAAAGTTTTCCGTTAGAAGTAATTGAAGCCGAGCAGTTGATAGAGGTAGTTTTTGAAAAGCTAATTTTTGGAAAACAACAGAAAATAAAAATTGCTGGACGCATCGACCGAATTGAGAGAGAAGGGAAAATATTGAAAGTAATTGACTACAAAACAGGAAAAGTTATTGCCAAAGATTTAGAAACTCCCAAAGACTCAACTTTGGAAGATACTTTGCTTGACCCCGATAAAGAAAAATTACGCCAGCTTTGGTTGTATCAATACCTTGTCACGAAATCAATGAGTGAACGTAAACTCATCATTGGTGGAGAAAAATTTGAAAATTATGGAGTAACGGCTAAAATCTATTCATTCCGTAATCTAAAAGAAAAGTTAGAAGTAAATTTGAGTTTTGAAAGTGACCCAACGATTTTTGGCTTTGTAGAAAAATCAGAGGAAATTCTGACTCAAATTATAACCGATTTACTAAACCCAGAAATACCATTTGTCCAAACAACTGAAATCAAAACTTGTGAGAGATGCGATTTTAAAGGAATCTGTGGTAAATAAAATTAATCCATATGAACAGCAACGTTTTAGTTAAAGGAATCAAAAAAATTCCGTTTCTTGACCTAAAGTTAGTAAACAAACCTTATGAAAAAGAGATAAATGCTGCACTAAAAAGTGTAGTGACTTCTGGTTGGTTTGTACTGGGTGAAGAAGTTAAGAAATTTGAAAAATCTTTTGCCGAATTCTGTGGAGTGAAACATTGTATAGGAGTTGCTAATGGACTCGATGCGTTAGTGCTTTTATTAAAGGCATCTAATTTTCCACCCGATTCCGAAATTATAGTTTCCTCAAATACTTACATTGCATCAATTTTGGCAATTACACTTGCAGGATACAAACCAATATTAGTAGAGCCTGACCTGGAGACCTACTTAATTGACCCCGCTAAAATTGAAGAGAAAATTAGTCGTAATACAAAAGCTATTTTGGTAGTGCATCTCTATGGAAAATGTTGTGAAATGGAGCCGGTATCGAAAGTAGCTCAAAGGTATGATTTGAAGGTTTTTGAAGATGCAGCTCAGTCTCATGGAGCAATGTATCAGGGAAAAAGAGCGGGTAATTTAGGCGATGGGGCGGGTTTTAGTTTTTACCCAACCAAAAATTTAGGAGCCATGGGCGATGCTGGAGCAATTACTACAAATGATGATGTACTCGCCGAAAGACTCAGAGCAACACGAAATTATGGTTCGGGAAAAAAATATGTTTTTGATTATCAAGGATTGAATAGCCGTTTGGATGAATTACAAGCCGTAATCCTAAACATAAAGCTCCCACATCTCGAATCTGAAAATTTTATTCGTCAAAAAATCGCAAATAGATATTTATCCGAATTACGTAACACAAAAATTATCTTACCTCCAGCTAATACAATAAATCAAGATGCTTGGCATTTATTTGTGGTGAGAGTTGAGGATAGAGATAAGTTTAGGAAATACCTACATGAAAATGGTATTGGTTCAGATGTGCATTATCCGATTGCACCCCACAAACAACTTGCTTTTCGAGAATGGAATAATCGGACTTTTGCGATTGCTGAACAAATTCATGAAGAAGTTGTTAGTATTCCACTCAATGTAGTCTTGTCTGAAAATGAAGTCAGCTATATAATTGAAAAAATAAATAACTATTAAATTTTTTGATAGTTCCCAACTATTGAATAATACGAAAAGTGAAATTACTATCTGTCGTCATACCCGTATATAAAGGAGCAAAAACGATTGCCTATCTTGTTGAAACTTTACAAGCAGAATTAAAGCAGTATGATTTTGAAATAATTTTAGTCAATGATGGAAGCCCTGACGATTCTGAAAGAATTTGTAAAATGTTAGAGTCAACCAATGCAAACCTAAAGTTTTATTCTCTTCGAAAAAATTTCGGCGAGTTTAATGCTGTCATGTGTGGGCTAAATCATGTTGAAGGAAAATATGCGGTTATCATTGATGATGATTTTCAAAATCCTCCTTCTGAAATCATTAAATTGGTTGAAAAAGCTAAATCAGAAAACTTCGATGTTGTGTATAGTTATTATGTCGATAAGAAGCACCATTTTTTTAGAAACCTCGGAAGTTGGCTTATCAACCGCCTTACTACTTCATTACTTCAAAAACCTGCCGACTTATACTTATCGAGTTTCAAACTTATCAATTTTGATGTAATCCAAGAAATAATAAAATACAAAGGGCCGTATCCGTACATTGACGCACTTATATTTAGAGTCACAAATAATGTGGGGAAAACTCAAGTATTACATAATGCTCGAATGGAAGGAGAATCGAACTATACCTTAAAGAGATTGATTACTCTTTTTATGACAATTCTTTTCGGATACTCAATCTTACCTGTTCGTATAATTTTGTCGTTGGGTATTGCTTCATTGATTCTTTCAATTTTATTAGTAATTTTATATATTTTCAAAGTCATACCAGATTGGGGAATTGCAATTTTTATTTTCTTCGGAGGTGTTCAACTTACCTCACTTGGTATCATAGGCGAATATGTGTCAAAAGCATTTTTATCGCAAAGCCAAACTCCTCAGTATATTGAAAAGTAATTATTGGAGCTCTAATAAACCCTAAATAACTAATGCTTATCAATTACGAAGAGTATCGAATGATGTACGAAGCCGAAGAAAAACTTTGGTGGTACAGGATTCTACATGAAAAAGTATTGAAAGAAATTCAGAAAAGATTTCATGAAAATAAGCAAATTAAAATCTTGGATGCAGGTTGCGGAACAGGTGGATTGATGAGCTTTTTAATCAAGCATGGATACCATAATACTCAAGGTTTTGATTATTCACCCGATGCTGTAAGCTTTTGTAAAGAACGAAACCTCAACGTTCAACAAACCGATATAACTAATTTTGATAATGTATTTGTAATGGAAACTTTTGATGTAATTGTCAATGATGATGTCGTATATCAATTTGATAATTTAACTATTACGAAAATATTTCATACTTTTCAGTTAATCTTAAAGTTGGATGGTATCATAATTACTAACAATAATGCTTTCAATATTTTTTACGGAACACATGATATTGCAGTAGGAGGAAAGCAACGTTTTAAGCTATCTGATTTTAAGGATATATTTTTAAATCTTAACCTCAAAATTATATATCATACTTATTGGAGTTTATTACTTTCTCCGCTGATTTTATTAGTTAGACTCTTCCAACAACTTCAGTTAAAACTTAATTTAATTGATGTAAATAAAATAAAATCTGATGTGTCTGTCCCTTCTGGCTTTATAAATACCCTTTTTTATCGAGTAGTAAAGTTTGAGGAAAGATTTTTCAAGAAAGGTTTTTTTGGTAGTTCCTTATTTTTAGTACTTAGGAAAAAAGTTTAGATTTGATTATTTTATAAAATATTGATAATCAGTTTAATACCTTTTATGTTAAAAAAAAAGTAAAAAAAAACGTGTTTTTTTTGATATACTATTGACATTTTAAAAAAAACGCCGTACTTTTGTATCACAATAAGGCAATGACCAATATAGAGAGATGGCAGAGTGGTCGAATGCGGCGGTCTTGAAAACCGTTGACTCGAAAGGGTCCGGGGGTTCGAATCCCTCTCTCTCTGCACCGAAAGCCGAATCGAAAGATTCGGCTTTTTTTTGTATCTTTACTTCTGTATAAATTCAATCATCTCAAACTTTATGTGGCAAGAACAAGATAACCGGCTCACCCGCACTTTCATTTTCAAAGATTTCTCCGAAGCATTCTCATTCATGACAAGAGTAGCTATGTTGGCTGAGCAGCAAGCTCATCACCCCAATTGGTCGAATGTCTGGAATACTGTAAAAATTGAAATAACTACCCACGATGCTGGTAATACGATTACTGAAAAAGACCGCAAATTAGCAACCGCAATAGATAAACTAATTGATTAAGAAGTAGCAAAAAAAAAGTTTTCCACCTGTGTTTGTAACTTGTTGATAATCAGACAGTTACGAATTTTCTAATCTTTCAATATAGTGGTAAAATCTATATTATAGGATTTTTTTATACGAAAGTTGGCAAAATAGCCTTCAAAATGCGTTTTAAAACGCCTGAGAATTGAATAAAATCAACCTTCCTTGTAGTTAGTGCGATATATTTAATTCTCAAGTACTTAAAAGCCACATAATTGTATAAAAAAAACCTAAAATCTCCAATTCTGATATACTTTTCATTTTAACTAAAACTTTAAAATGTCGAATTCGCTTAAAAAACAAATAAGTTTATTCAGTCTGACTATGATAGCAATTGGGTCAAGTATTGGGTCGGGAATTTTCCGAACTCCATCTGAAATAGCTGGATACTTACCAAGTGAGGGGCTAATGCTTTTAGTTTGGACCTTAGGAGGAGCACTTGCTTTATGTGGGGCATTGACATTTGCCAAAATAGCAGAAAACTTTTCGAAAGTTGGTGGCTTTTATGTTTATTTAAAAGAAGCCTACGGAGATTTACCCGCCTTTTTATATGGTTGGTCAATGTTGATTGTCATTAATACAGGTTCGTTGGCTGCTTTAAGTTTGGTTTTTACGTCTTATTTAAAAGTTTTTTTCTCTATTTCAGCAAGTATTGAGCTTGGAATCGCAATTATTTCTATAACGTTATTAACGATAATGAATATCTTAGGAGTAAAATTTGGTAGCCTTTTTGCGAGTATTTTTACTTCTGCCAAATTACTTGGTATTTTATCGGTCGTTATTATAGGATTTTTATTTGGTACCAATATAGATGTACATTTTACTAATACTGATTTTCAAGCAAATGCGAATAATTTATCATTAATCTCTGCTTTTGGACTTGCTTTGATTGGCGTTAGCTTTTCATATGGTGGTTACCAACACGCAACTTTTTTAGCTGCTGAAGTAAAAGATGCGAGCAAAATTGTTCCAAAAGCCTTAATTTTGGGTATAATTGCTGTTTGTGCAGCATATTTAGCAATTAATTTTGCCTACTTAAAGCTAATACCTATCAGTCAAATTGTGGGTTCAGGTAGTGTTGCTTCAGATGCGATTAGTACTGTTTGGAAACTCGGCGGTAAATTTATTTCATTTCTTATAATTTTATCTGTATTGGGAACAATCGGCATATATATTCTAACTGCACCTCGTATTTATTTTGCGATGGCCGACGATGGATTATTTTTTAAAAAATTTGCAGAAATACATCCTCAATACCATACACCATTTTGGGCTATCATTTTTCAATCAATTTGGACTATTTTACTATTAATTTTCTGGAAAACTTTTTCAAATTTAATTACTTACGTAGTATTTGTTGATACCGCATTCTTTTTACTAACCGCCGCTACATACTTTAAACTTATCAAAAATAAAACTTTTTTTGGTAAACTAACCGCTATTGTATTTATAGCTATGTGCAGTTTTATTGTTTTTAATACACTAATCGAAAAACCGCAACAAGCGATAGCTGGTATTATTTTTTTAAGTATTGGTTCTATTTTCTTCCTATATTTTAAGAGAAAATAATTATAAATACCTGATAATAAGACCTTTAAATTTAATTGTTAATCGAAAATGAATCAATCTTTTATTCTTAATCAATTAGCCGAAGACCGTGAAAATTATTTTCATTCAGTCGCTCCACCAATTATTCAAACCAGTAATTTTGCTTATTCGACCGTTGATGAATTTAAGTTTGCGATAGAAAATGAAAAAGACCAACATATTTATACAAGAGGAAATAACCCGACAGTAGATATGCTTTGTAAAAAAATGGCAGCTTTAGAAGGAAGTGAAGATTGCCTAATGGTTGGAAGCGGTGCGGCCGCAATTAGTAATGCTGTGATTTCGCAAGTAAATGCTGGCGAACATATTGTGAGTGTGAAGAACCCATATTCGTGGGCTAATCACCTAATGACTAAGATTTTACCCAGATTTAAAGTTGAAACAACATTTGTTGATGGAACAGGATTTGAAAATTTTATAAAAGCCTGTAAGCCAGAAACGAAGTTAATTTATTTAGAATCCCCAAGCTCGTGGACTTTTGAGTTACAAGATTTGACTCAAATTGCAGCTTTTGCTAAAAGTAGAGGAATCACAACCGTCATTGATAATAGTTATTGTACGGCATTGTGCCAACGACCAATAGATTTTGGTATTGATTTAGTAATTTATTCGGCAACAAAGTATTATAACGGCCATAGTGATGTCGTTGCAGGGGCTATTTGTGGTTCAAAAGAGAAGATTACCCAAATATTTCATAATGAATTTATGACTTTTGGGAATATTTTATCCCCACAAAATGCTTGGCTGATGCTTCGTAGTTTACGAACGTTACCAATTAGATTGAAACAATCATCAGAGACGACCCTTAAAGTATTAGATTATTTACGAAACTCAGATAAAATTGAGCAAATTTGGTACCCTTTCAGTAATGATAACCCACAAGTAGAACTTGCCAAAAAGCAGATGAAAATGCCAATGGGAATGTTTACTGTTAGTCTAAAAAATAAAGATGTACCTACAATCAAGAAATTTTGTGAATCATTACAAAGTTTTCTAATTGCAGTCTCTTGGGGAGGACATGAATCTTTAATAATGCCCAAATGTGCATTTGTAGAAGCGAATGACCCACAAGTAAACATGCTCCGATTTTATATCGGATTAGAGGAAGCTGATACAATTTTAGAAGATTTAGACAGAAACTTAAAAGTTTTATAGCTAAATAGTCATAAAACTGATTAAAAATATAAGCAAAAGCATTCAGTAATACATATTTTTGATATGTACTGCTATAATTAAGATACAAAAAATCTTAATACCATGAATAAACATTACGAGGACGTGATTGTAGGCTTACCAAATAACCTTTTGGAGCATACAAGTCTTTTTCTTCGTTCATGCGGGTCATTAAAAGACCACCGATAGCAAGTGAGGCAATTGTGAGTAATAACATAGTTATGCACGTTTAATGATGCAATATTTGTTATTTGCTTTATAAAAAACAATGCCAACAAAAATATAAGTATTGAAAATCAGATTTTTTTATCATAAACTCCTGAAAAATATACCTAATAATTAGAGAAATAAATTAAAATAATTTTAGAAGATAAGGATTTATAAAGGAATCTTTTAATAAAAACTGTTTTAAATACAATACATTCTAATAGTAATATACATTACGTGGACGTGATTGTAAATTTGCTAAATAGCCTTTTGGAGCGTATAGTTCTTCAGTTTCACGGACTTTAGTCATCATGATTCCGCCGATTGCAAGTGCTAATGCTGCTAATAACATGGCTTTATGGGATTTATTAGGATTTATAGGAAATTATTTATTCAAAAGTAACTATTAAATAGTTACTTGTCAAGTATTTTCAGAAAATTTTGAAAATAATATAACTTTTGAATTGAAAATTTTACAGAGTGTTATCACGATTTTGATATTAGGAGGAAATATTCGTGAATATATTGTAACTGCTTCTGATATTTTACTTTTTTTGATGTTATTGGCTGTAAAAATTTGTACTTTTGTCGAAAAAAACACTGTGAAACTTGTATTAGTACCAACGCCAATCGGCAATTTAGAGGATATAACCTTGCGAGCGATTAATGTATTGAAGTCGGCTGATTTAATATTAGCCGAAGATACTCGTAATACAGGATTTTTATTGAAACATCTCCAAATCTCAAAACCTTTACAGAGTCACCATGCTTTTAATGAGCATCAAACCCTCAGTAAAGTCGTTGAGAGAATAAAAAAAGGTGATAAAATTGTTTTAGTGTCCGATGCAGGAACGCCAGCTATTTCTGACCCTGGTTTTTTATTGGTTCGAGAATGTTTGCGTAATGAAATAGAAGTGGAGTGTTTACCAGGGCCAACGGCCTTTGTTCCAGCTTTAGTAAATTCTGGTTTGCCATGCGACAGATTCACTTTTGAAGGCTTTTTGCCAGTAAAAAAAGGCCGACAAACTCGTATGAAAGCCCTTGCAGAAGAAGATAGAACGATGATTTTTTATGAATCTCCTTTTAGGCTACTCAAAACGTTGGAACAATTTATCGAATATTTTGGCCCAGAGCGTCAGGCATGTGTATCAAGAGAAATAACGAAGATGTATGAAGAAAACGTGCGTGGTACATTCTCCGAAATCATTGCGAGTTTTGCAAACCGAACAGTAAAAGGAGAAATAGTTATAGTTGTTGCAGGTAAAGAATAACCAATAATTGAGTAATTAGTATGTTTGAGTCCATCAAAAATCTTACATTAGAGCAGTTAATTATTTTCACTACTACGCCCCTTTATACGATTTTAATCGTTGGCGAAATCTTACTAAGTAATTATCAACATCGTCATTATTATACCTTCAAAGATACTATTACAAATCTTTATCTGATGATTCTCAATGGGGGGCTTGATTTACTTTCGAGGGGAATCACTTGGGGCATTTTGGCTTGGTTTTATCAATATCACGTTGTTGAGATTCAAAATCCAATTCTATATTGGATTTTGCTCTTTGTAGCCGAAGATTTTGTTTATTATGTACTTCACGTAGTTGACCATTATACCCGTTTCTTTTGGGCTTCACATGTTACGCATCATTCGTCGGAGCAGTTTAATTTGACCGTAGGTTTTAGGTCTTCGGTGTTTCAACCGCTCTATCGTTTTCTTTACTTTATTCCACTGTCGTTGCTTGGTTTTAAGGCAGTAGATATGGCAGTGATGTATTCGATTACACAAATTTATGGTATTTTAGTTCATACAAGTTATGTTCCAAAATTTCGTAAAATACCTTTTAATTTATTAGAATACGTATTTGTGACTCCTTCTCAGCACCGCGTTCATCATGCTTCTAATACCGAGTACTTAGATAAAAATATGGGTATGTGTCTATCTATTTGGGATAGACTTTTTGGCACTTTTCAAGAAGAGATTGACGATTTGCCTATCAGATACGGACTAACTTATCCATTAGAAAATAGGGGAGCTGCAAATATTGTTTTTCATGCTTGGGTCGATTTGTGGAAAGACCTTAAAAAGCCTTCAAGTTTTATGACTAAGGTTAAATTGCTTTTAATGCCCCCAGGTTGGTCGCCAGATGGCAGTACGAAAACAAGTAAAGAATTACGAGCTGAGTTAGCAGAGAAGAAAGCAAAGAAAAACGTTTAATCTTATCGAATTTAAGAGTATTTTTGTAACGAAAATTATTCAATATTCCCTTAATAATGACTTTATTACAAAACAAAGTTGCCTTAGTTACAGGTGCATCACGTGGTATCGGACGTGAAATTGCTAAGAAATTTGCCGAACAAGGAGCAAACGTAGCTTTTACATATTTATCAAGTATTGAAAAAGGCCAAGCTCTCGAAGCTGAATTGGCCGCTTATGGAATCAAAGCGAAGGGTTATCGCTCAGATGCGTCTGATTTTGCCGCTGCTGAGCAGTTAGTGGTTGATGTGGTAGCTGATTTTGGAACACTCGATATATTGGTAAATAATGCGGGTATTACTCGTGATACACTCTTAATGAGAATGTCTGAAGAGCAGTGGGATGAAGTATTGAGAGTAAATTTAAAGTCTGTTTTTAACCTTACTAAGGCCGCTACAAAGCCAATGATGAGAGCTAAAAGCGGTTCAATTATCAATATGACTTCGGTGGTTGGTTTGATGGGAAATGCTGGACAAGCAAATTATTCGGCATCAAAAGCAGGTATTATTGGCTTCACTAAATCAGTTGCGAAAGAATTAGGTTCAAGAAATATTCGTTCAAATGCTATTGCTCCAGGTTTTATTGAAACAGAAATGACTGGCGAGTTAAACGAAAAAGCGTTAGAAGATTGGTTGAAAAATATTCCACTTAAACGTGCAGGTCAAGGCGAAGATGTAGCCAATGCCTGTGTTTTCTTGGCTTCTGATATGTCGAAATACATTACAGGACAAACCCTCCAAGTAGATGGTGGAATGTTGATGTAAGAAAGTAATAGACGAAAAGCTCATATTAAGTGTCGTCAAGTAGAAGTTTTCTTCTGCTTGACGACATTTTTTTGTATCTTGGCAGAATATTTGAGCAGCTATTGTTGTTATAAAGAGTGCTTTATTACATTTTTGAAATCTTCTTCGAATAGAAATAAATTAGCACCTAATAGACCATCGACCTTATATATTAATGAAATCAGAATTTATTTTTCAATCTTCCCCTTGGTTTATTTTACTATGCTTGTTGGCTGGTGGGATTTACGCTTTTGTACTTTATCAGTATAAGAAAGCTTTTAGTCCATTACAAAATAGAATTTTGGCCATTATTCGTGGACTTTTAGTTAGTTTATTAGCTTTTTTATTGATAAATCCGCTTTTACGCAACAATAAATCTACGATTGAAAAGCCTACTGTTGTACTGGCCGTTGATAATTCATTTTCAATGACGCACGGCGGGCAAGCCAAATTAGAAGCATTAAAGAAAAATCTACAACAACTAAAAGAGTCAATTGAGGCAAAAGGAGCAAGCGTCGAAGTTCAAAGTCTTGATGAAGAGGCTGATTATCAGAATATTAGCGATATTAAATTTACTAAAAAAAGGTCAGATTTATCGCAAATGCTGGCAAATATCAAATCAAGTTATGAAGGTAGAAATCTTACCGATGTAATTTTGATTTCTGATGGTATAGCCAATGAAGGTGTTTCTCCGACTTACGGAAAATATAATTTCAATGTTCACGCTGTTGGTTTAGGCGATACAACACAAAAGCGTGATGTAAAACTCAATGCTATTTATGCCAATCGAATTGCTTATTTGAGTAATAAATTCCCAATTCAGGCGGAGGTTTCAAGTTATGGCTTTCAAGGTAAATCAACAACCGTTTTATTGAAGCAAGCAGGAAATGTCATTGATAAACAAGTAGTTAGTTTCGATAAACAAGATGATTTGAAGCAAATTACCTTTTATGTAACAGCTCAACAAAAAGGAATGCAACGTTTTACGGTCGAAGTAACTCCGCTAAATGCTGAGTTTTCGACTAAAAACAACGCTAAAGATGTGTATATTGATATTGTTGATGGCAAAGAGAAAATTTTACTTGTGGCACTTGCCCCGCATCCTGATATAAAAGCTTTAAAGAGTATCATCGAAATGAATGATTTGTATGAATTAACCGTCAAAATTGTTCAAAGTGATGATTTGAGCCAGATTGGCTCTCAACCGTTCGATGTGTTGATTTTACATCAACTACCCGATATTTATGGAATGGGGGGAAATGTAGTGAGTCGTTTATTGGCTCAAGGAAAACCGACATTATTTGTAATCGGAAATCAAACCAATATCACAAGCTTTAACGGAATGCAGCAAACACTTTCAATTGCTGCACAAGCAGGAAAAGCAGATAAAGTAACGGCAAAGTTTAACAATAATTTCAATTTATTTAATCTTGATGGTGATAAACTAAGTCTTTTAGAACGACTTCCGCCTATTTTAGCTCCTTTTGGCGATTATAAACCTACCGCAGGGAGCGAAATTATCCTTTATCAAAGAGTAGGTTCGCTTGCAACACCTAAACCATTACTTATTGCCAATACGACTTCGGCTCGAAAATCAGCGGTTTTGGCAGGTGAGGGGCTTTGGTTATGGCGTTTAGAAGAGTTCTCTTTGACTGATAAGCAAGAAATCATTGATGAAGTTGTAATGAAAACGCTGCAATTGATTTCAGTAAAAGACGATAAACGTAAATTAAGAGTTTATCCAATCTCGTCAGATTTCTCAACTGATGAAAAAGTTATCTTTGAAAACGAGGCTTATAATGATATTTACGAGCGAATCTATAACCAAGACATTAAACTGGATATTACTGACGAAAAAGGTAAAGTAAGAAGCTTTAGCTACACCACAACAAAAGATAATAGCCGATTCGAAATAACAGGCTTGCCTGAAGGTGTATATCGTTATAAGGCTTCTACGCAAGTTTTGGGGAAAGGTGAAATGGTTGATGGGCAATTTATTGTTCGTAATACAGACTTAGAAAACCTCAATACGACGGCTGACTTCAATATGTTACGTACACTTGCTACTCAAAATAATGGTAAATTCTTTGTTGCAAATCAGCTTGAACAATTGAAAGACTTTTTATCATCTAATAAAGCTCCTGATAAAGTCACGAGTGTCGAGGAAATGAATGAGTTTATCAATTTGAAGTGGGTTTTCTTTGTATTGTTGTTACTTGCCTCGGTTGAGTGGGGAATACGTAAATACCTTGGTAGCTACTGAGGAAGTCGTACATTTTATGTTTACATTAATTCGCTATACAATTAATTTTGAGTTGTATAGCGAATTTTTTATTGTCAATATTACAAATTATTCATTTATCTTCTATACTGCTTTATTTTCAGCTAATTTTGTAAAATAGTTTAAAGTAAACATAATTTTAGGACAACCAAAATAATGAATATAGGAGATAAGGTAAGACTCATACACTCAAAAGAAGAAGGTATTGTAACCCGATTTTTGAAGAATGATGTAGTAGAAGTTGAGATAGAAGCAGGCTTTAAATTACCCGTATTACGTAAAGAACTGGCGGTTGTTTCAAAGGCAGAGGACAAAGCTTTTAAACCGCAGTCGAGAGTGCAAGAAACTATTGCACCCCAAAGACCTATTGGCGAAAGAAGTAGTTCGCACGTAAAAGCCGATAAAGGAATTTATTTAGCTTATCTACCAATCAATGAAAAATTAGTTTCATTGCACATCATTAATAATAGTGATTGGGATTTGCCGTTTTCGCTCACTTGTGGCTCGGAAAAAACAAACCGTGGGCTTTTGGGCGGTTTCCTTATGGCTCGGACTTTACAGAAGTATCCAATAGATTTAGACCTAAAGGACTTTGATGAGTGGGGTAATCTTACTTTTCAAGCATTTTATTATAATTTTGGGTATTTCACTGAGCGACCAACTTTCATTAAGAAAATGCGTTTGCGAGCCAATACTTTCTTTAGTCATAAAAAATTAGCTCCGATTTTATTGAAAGACTGTTATTTATTTCAGTTAGATGCAGAGGATTTACCACTTGTGATTAATCCTGATGAATTGAAAGAGAAAATGATGCAGTCAAAAACGGAAGAAATTCCACTCAAAACTATCGAGAAACCTGCTGCAACCGTCGATTTACACATTGAGCAACTCACTACCCGTGCACTTAGTATGAATAATGCTCAAATGCTCGAATTGCAAATGCGTACATTTGAAGCAAAATTTGAAAATGCGATTGCATCGGGTATGGACGAAATCGTATTTATTCATGGTGTAGGAAATGGTGTCTTGAAACAAGAAATTCAGAAAAAACTGGCAGGACATAAAAATGTAGCGTGGTTTCAAGATGCTCAAAAAGAAAAATTTGGCTACGGAGCAACACGCATCAAAATAAAATGATGCTTTTGGAAGTTATTTGTCCAATTAAAAACAATTTATTAAAATCAATCAATGAAAAGTAAGTTTGTGAGTCTCAATTTTGTTGCTATTGCCTTTATTACTACGTTTTTAACACCTTTTTATGTCATCGGGCAGAAATCAAACCCCGACGCTCCTGTCGAAAGTTATTTACAAGATACCGTACTTGTGCAGAAGATTCCTTCAAATATCAGTATTCCGTTCGATATTGCGATGAGCGACATTGAGAATCAAATCAATGCAACAGTTATAGGTTTAATTTACGATGACAATAGCTATACCGATGATAATAATGATAATTTCAAATGTAAAGTTTGGAAAAAATCGAATATACTTATCACAGCTGCAACCAACGATGTTTTTGATTTTACTGTTCCGATTAAAGTTTGGGCCGAAAAAGGTATCGGAGCGTTCGGAATTATGAAGTATATTCCATTGGAATTTGAGATGAATCTGAAATTTTCGACCCGTTTCACCATAAAACCCGATTGGTCGGTACAAACCTTTACCACACCAAATGGATATGAATGGATAACAAAACCAAAGTTAAATGTAGGTTTTGATGTGCCGCTCGATTTTATTGTCGGTAAAATTATAGATAATAACCACGCTAAATTTGCCAAATCGCTTGATGATGCCGTAGCAAAAAATATGACCATCAAGCCTTATGTGATTCAGGCTTGGAATGCGGCTATGCAACCATATTTAGTCTCAGAAGAATATCATACATGGGTAAAAATTACTCCTTTGGAGATTTCGATGGTACCATTAAGAACCGTCGGACGCAATATTAAGTCAGTAATTGGCATCAAAGCATTTACTGAAACCCTGACTGGCGACCGCCCTTTTACTCCTTTTTCGGTGAGTTCTGTACCAAACCTAAAAATTGTTACGGGTATTCCGAATGATTTTCAGGTAGGCTTAATGAGTGATGTTTTGTTTACAGAAGCAGCTGCACAAGCAAAAAAGATGTTTGTAGGGCAGAAATATGAGTTTCAAGAAGGAAGATATAAAATTGAGATTACAGAAATTGATATTTATGGCAGTAATGAGTTTTTAGTAATCAAGGCCGATATTAAAGGCAGCCTGAAAGGGGTAGTATATATTAAAGGTATCCCCGTATATGACCCAATAAAGAAGAAAATTGTATTATCGAATTCACAGTTTGATATTCAGACGAAGAATATCTTAGCAAAAGCTGCCGCTTGGCTTTTAGAAGGTAAATTGGTGAAAATGATTGAAGATGAATATGGCTTGCCAGTTGACGAACTAATTACTTATGCCAAGCAAAATATAGAAACTGCCATGAATACTGAATACAAAAAAGGTGTAAAACTAAGCGGAAAAATTGATGCTGTTCAACCCGAAAAAGTGTATTTAACACCTACAAGTATAGTGGCACTCGTAATGGCAAAAGGAAAAGTTGAGGTAAAAGTTGAAGGGTTATAGAAAATTTAAGACAATATCTACAGTACTATATAAAACCTGTAAAGTCTTCAAGGTCTTACAGGTTTTTTTTCTACCTTTGTGCCAGAAAAAGTAAGCCGTCTTATCGCAGTTCCCTTTCGAGGTAGCTGAGGAAAGTCCGAACAGCAAAGAGCATCATGCTACCTAACGGGTAGGGAGTAATTGGGCGACCGATTATTTACAGCCAGTGCAACAGAAAATAAACTACCGTAGCAATGCGGAAAAGGTGAAAAGGTAGGGTAAGAGCCTACCGCTCGGTTGGCGACAAACGAGGCACGGTAAACCTCATGA
>JAIYBU010000217.1 GCA_027488335.1 Cytophagaceae bacterium | reverse complement strand
TGAAGGAGTTAAAGGCCAGATTAGCGGCCTTGAGGGGGTATCTTTGACTACGATAGCAAGAAAGAACAACTCGAAGATTTAGAAAACCAAACCGCTCAACCCGAATTTTGGACTGATGCAGCCAAAGCAGAAAGCGTAATGAAACAAGTACGTATGCTTAAAGGCTGGACTGTTGGTTATGAAAATGCCGATGCTGCCATCGGCGACCTCGAAACACTTTATGAATTTTATGAAGCTGGCGATGTAACCGAAGAAGAGGTTGACGAAGAGGGTAAAAAGGTAGAAACGATACTCGAGGAGCTGGAGTTAAAACGTATGCTCTCGAACGAAGAAGACCAGATGAGTGCCATTCTGGAGATAAATGCAGGAGCGGGTGGAACGGAAAGTCAAGACTGGACGAGTATGCTCATGCGTATGTATATGATGTGGGCTAATAAGAAAGGATATAAAGTATCAGAACTTGATTTTCAAGACGGCGATACGGCGGGTGTAAAATCAGTTTCTTTGCAAATTGATGGGCCAATGGCTTATGGTTTCTTGAAATCTGAAAACGGTGTGCATCGTTTGGTGCGTGTTTCTCCTTTCGATTCTAATGCCCGACGCCATACTTCGTTTTCATCGGTTTTTGTTACACCATTAGTTGATGACACAATTACGATTGAAATCAATCCTGCTGATATTGAAATTCAGACCTCTCGCTCTGGCGGTGCAGGCGGACAAAATGTCAATAAGGTAGAAACAAAAGTACAGCTTACGCACAAGCCTACGGGAATTGTAATCGTTTGTCAGGTTGACCGTAGTCAGCTCGGCAATCGTGAGCGTGCCATGCAAATGCTTCGTTCGAAACTCTATCAGTTAGAAGTTGATAAACGCAATGCTGCAAGAGCAGAAACTGAAGCAGGAAAAATGAAAATTGAGTGGGGTTCACAAATACGAAGCTACGTTTTAGATGACCGCCGTGTGAAAGACCACCGAACCAATATTCAAACATCAAACACTGAAGCGGTATTGAATGGTGACATTGATGATTTCATCAAAGGTTATTTGATGGAAAACTAATAGTTTAATGGTTTAAACCAACGTTGGTAGGGTTTTGAACCCTACCAACGTTGAAACAATAACCTTTTTTTACGCAAACTGCTTTACTACTCTCATAATATGTTCGGTATCAACGCTATTCTTTTGCCATTCCTCTAAGCGTTTATTCATTACTCGAAACCAAATCGGCGGTACAAGCGATAGCAAAATCATCATGGTATAGCCATAGGGCAACTGCGGACTTTCATCAAAATGCCGAAGAACTTGATATGGTCGTGCAGCATAGGCATGGTGGTCTGAATGACGTTGCAAATGGAAAAGCATTAGATTGCTATAAAAATGATTGGCATTCCACGAATGAAGTGGATTTACTTTTTCATAGCGACCATTTTCGAGTTGTTTACGCAAAATTCCATAATGCTCAATGTAGTTTACACATTCTAAAGATAAAATCGCAATAAGGCTCTGCACGATAAAAAATGTTGGCACAATCCACAAAATTTCTTGCATTGATTTACTAAAAGAAACGGTAAGCACAACGCAGAGAATAATTGGCAAAGCTACTGCCCAAATCATTTCATTGTTGATACTCCAAGTTTTCTTATTTTCTTTTTGAAGAAGTTTTTTTTCAATATTCCACGCACTTCTGAATCCTCCTATTAAACTTTGCTTCCAAAAAGCAAAAACAGTTTGATTTTTGCGAGCAGTTGCGGGGTCGAGGGGCGTTGCTACGTGCGTATGATGTCCACGGTTATGCTCAACAAAAAAGTGCATGTAGCACACTGAAATCAAGGCTGCACGAGCGTGGAACTGAGCAATTAGGCTTTTACGATGGCCCAATTCGTGAGCAACATTGATGATGGTAGAAGCATAAACTCCTTGGCTAAGTATCAGCCCGAAAATTTGATACCAAGTGAGGTTATCGTGCGTAAGCACATAACATCCCCACAAAAGCATGAAATATTGAATATAGACGTGTGAATAAACCAGAAAATCAAAGTAACGGTCATTGAGAAGTTTTTCGTATTCTTCAGTGCTGGCATTTTGGGAATCTCGACTTACGATTTCATCGAGAATAGGAACTAGAGCATAGGCATAAATAAAAATAAAAAATGTCCAATTTGGACTAATATAGTAGTATCCCAGAAGAAAGAAGGCAATGAATGAGTAGCCCCATGCAAAACCGATTTTTTTTATGATGCTCATGGTTTACAGATTTTTAGTTGTAAATTTAGTCAATTAATACAAATCTTATAATTTTGTTGAAAAAATCCTACTACTAACCGATAGTTTTGTGAAGAATTAATCAACATTGTAACCCAAAGTATGAACGAGTTTTTTATTTATTTACAACTTGGTTATGAACATATTACCGATATAAACGGCTATGACCATATCTTATTTGTGATAGCCCTTTGTGCGATATACAGAATTACAGACTGGCAAAAAATATTATATCTTGTTACAGCATTTACGATTGGACATTCGATTACGCTGGCTTTGGCAGCTCTTCAACTTATCGAATACAGCACCGATTTAATTGAGTTTTTAATTCCTGTTACGATTATCCTTACTTGCATTTCAAATTTCTTTCACCGAAGCACCGAAAGTGTTCTTGACCCCGAGAAGTTTTCGAAAGTACGTTATTTTTTCGCCATGATGTTTGGCCTTATTCATGGCATGGGTTTTTCTAATTACCTCAAAAGCCTTCTCGGAAAAAATGAAAGTATTGTGGTGCAATTAATGGCCTTCAATATTGGTCTTGAATTTGGTCAGCTGCTTATTGTAGCGGTAGCGATTACGCTCTCGTTTCTGGTTTTAGATGGGTTCAAGATGAAAAAACACTCTTGGAATCTTATTTTATCTGCTTTTGTGGCTGGGGTTGCCTTCAAACTCATGACCGAAAAATGGTATTTTTAAAGATATTCTCAGCAGAAAATACTTTTTTAAGATTTAAATCTCAAAAAACTTAGCTTTGCTTAAAACACAAAGGCACTTTTGCACAAATTTTGTGTTATAAAAGGATAAACACTATTTTTTATTGCTCATGCAAGAAAGTACATCACTTATCGGTTTTCTATTAACGGCATTTTTGGCGGGTTTTGCGTCAATTTTTATGCCTTGTATTTATCCAATTATGCCCATGACGGTTAGTTTCTTCACTAAACAATCGCAAGGAACTCGCAAGGCCACTTTTTATGGACTTTCTATCATGTTTGTGTTCGGGCTTATTGGTTTGGTGGCAACTGTTTTTGGGGCTCCATTCTTAAATTTCATTAGTACGCACTGGATTCCGAATCTTATATTTTTTGTCATTTTTATCATTTTTGGGGTTTCGCTTTTAGGAGCTTTTGAAATCGTTTTGCCACATAATGTTGTTAATAATATTGATAGAATGTCAGAAAAAGGCGGACTTGTCGGTATTTTCTTTATGGCTCTTACACTCGTTGTGGTATCGTTTTCTTGTACGGCTCCGTTTGTAGGCTCGTTGTTGATTATGGCTGCAAAAGGTGAAGTTTGGCGACCTCTTTGGGGAATGTTGGCTTTCGGGCTTCCGTTTGGAATTGTGTTTACTTCGTTAGCGATGTTTCCGCAATGGCTCAAAAGTTTGCCAAAATCAGGTGGTTGGATGAACGAAATGAAAGCCGTTTTCGGAATTTTAGAGTTTGCTTTGGCTCTCAAATTTTTGAGTAATATCGACTTAACTTATCACTTCAATTATATTTCTCGAAATACGTTCTTGATTATCTGGATAATCATTTTTGTTGCCATCGGACTTTATATTTTAGGAATCCTTCGCTTGCCAAAGGACAGTAAAGTTAAGAAATACAACATTCCAAGAGTAGTTTTCGGGACGTTGTTTTTGGCATTTGCTGCTTATATGATTCCTGGCGTTTCGCACGGAAAAGAACTAAGTTTGTTATCAGGGCTTTTACCACCCAAAACAATCGCTACAACCGTTGCGGATGGTTCAAAACTCAGGGATTTACCGCACGAATTGAAAGGATTCTATGATTATGACGATGCCCTTGCGTACTCGAAAGAGGTCGGCAAACCTCTTTTTATCGACTTTACGGGCTACGCTTGTGCAAATTGCCGTAAGATGGAAGAAAATGTTTGGCCCAAACCCGAAGTGTTAGAAAAACTCAAAACCGATTTCGTAATAGCTTCTTTGTATGTTGATGATAAAAAGGAACTTCCGAAAGAAAAACAATATACCTCAAAATACGACGATGAATTGAAAGTGACGATTGGTGATAAAAACATGGATTTGGAAATTGTAAAGTATAACAACAATGCCCAGCCGTATTACGTCATCGAAGATTCTAACGGAAAATTGATTGTGAAACAGCCGATTGGCTATACTTCAAAAGAAGAATTTATTAAATTTTTAGATGAAGGTATCAGCAATTATAAAAAGCCTTAATTTTTGTGTAAAAAGAGAAGGTCCTCAGTATTTACAGAAGAATACTGAGGATTTTTTTATGCCTTATTGAACAAATGCTCAAATTCAAATTCAGTAAAGCGGGCTTTCTTAGCGGTGGCTTGTCGGAGCAAATTGAGGTACTGAAACTTAGGAATTTCGATGGCTCCAAAACGTCTTACATTATCATTAATAAACTGAGTATCAAGCAGCTCAAAGCCTTGTTGGCGAAGGGTTTGAATCAAAAAATGAAAGGCTACTTTTGAAGCATTAGGCTGGGTATAAAACATTGATTCACCAAAAAAAGCTGCTCCAATAGAAACCCCATAAAGCCCCCCAACGAGTTCGTTATCTAAATAAGCCTCTACACTATGAGCCAACCCCATGCCATTTAGGCCAGTATAAGCATCTATGATTTCCTCCGAAATCCAAGTATCGTCCGAATCACTTCGAGCAACGGCACAGCCACGCATGACCCCCTCGAAATCATGATTAAAGCGAATTTCAAAATAGTTTCTGTTGAGTAAAGGACGAAGAGACTTTGGTGGTTTGTAGGTATCAATTGGGATAATAGCACGAGGGTCGGGTGAGTACCAATAAAGCGTCCCGTCCGAATCTGCCATCGGGAAAATACCATTTATATAGCCATAAATTAAGTCGTCAGGCGTAAGTTTTGTCATTAAATAATTGTCGCTCTTTATTAACAAAATTAAAGAAAAAAATAAAAAAAACTAATTTTACCACAACTATTTCCTAAAATTAAAGAAATTTCTGCTGACGGCTTACCGTCGTTAGTGGACTAAAATTTAGTTTTTCTTAATTTTTGGCGATTCAAATGTAATTTTTCCCTTCTCGTCGTATTCATAAACAATGTATGGTTCAAACGGAGAGTCGTAGCAGTCTTTCCCGTATTGGATTTCTTTCTTGCGGCGATTGCCTGTTGGGTAATATTCAATCCAACGACCCACTTTTACGCTATCATCCATCATGCCTTGCTCGGCCAATGTGCCACTTTCGTTGAATATCAGGTATTCGCCCGTTACTTTTCCATACAGTTTGGGTTTTACTTCTTTAATTTTTGTTTTACTTTCGTCGTAGTAGCTTATTTCAGAATCTTGATAGAAACCACGTTCGTAGTATTCCTTATTCAACAAATTGTAATTTTTATCATATAATTCCCAACGACCATCTTTTGCTCCGAGATAATACCAACCTTCTTCGACCACCAAATCGCCTAAATATTTTTTATACGGGCCGTGCATTAAATCATTCGTGGCTCTGTCACGACCAATGCCCTCCACGATTCTGTTCGCTTTGCGGTCGTACCAAAATAAGTGGCGGTTATACGGATTGGGTTGCGTAAATTCTTTGAGCGTATAAAACTCTAAGAAGGTCAGGTTATTTCCTGTTCCTTGTCTGATTAGCTGCTTTTCAACTTTAATTCCTTCGTAATCTCGGCCATTGAATTCTTTCTTCAAGCCTTTAATTTCCTTTTTTACATCTTTTATGGTTTTTTTGAGCTTTAAACCTAAATCGGGTAGAGTTTCGGTTGCAAACTTTTTAGCATCATCTATACCTGAAATATTGTTTCCACCAGGTAAAGAAGCAGAAGCCTTTGGCGTAGTTATACCCACAGGAAGTTTATCCAGTTTTTGTTGAATTGTTTCTTTTTTATAACCCTTTTCACCTTTACGTTTTGCTTTGGGTACGGCATCGCTTGTTTGGGCATCAGCCATTGAAAACGATAGCAGAACAAAAGACGAAACGAAAGCAAGTTGGTATATTTTGAGGTAAAGTTTCATTTTAGATAATAATGATGGTAATTTTGCACTCTATTTACAACGGAAAATTTGAAAAAAAATTGAATTTGGGTTTCGTTTCTCTCAAACTCAAATATCTTAAATTGATATAAAGATAATGAAAGAGTGGTTTGTAGAATGGTTTGATACTTCTTTTTATCATCAACTTTATAAGAGCCGAAGCTACGAAGAAGCTCAAATGCTCATTGATAACCTCGAAAAACAGCTTGGTTTTGCACCAAATAATACCTTTCTCGACCTTGCCTGCGGAAGAGGCCGCCACGCTATTTACCTAAATTCAAAGGGTTATGATGTAACTGGGATTGATTTATCTCGAAATAATATCAAAGCCGCCAATGAGTCAGCCAGCGAGAATTTGCATTTTTTTGTACATGATATGCGTGAAACTTTTCGCCCAGAATCTTTCGATTTTGTGCTAAATTTATTCACAAGTTTTGGATATTTTGAAGAAAACTACGACAATTTTCGAGCCATAAAAGCGGTTGCCGAAAATTTAAAATCGGGCGGAACACTCGTGCTTGATTATATGAATAGTGTCAAAGCCGTAAAAAACTTAACAAAATACTACGAAAAAGACGTGGACGGTATCAAATTCATCATTACAAAGAAAATCGAGTACGGTTTTATTGTAAAAAATATTGACTTCGATTACAAAAAAGAACATTATCATTTTGAAGAAAGAGTCAAGGTTTTAACCTGCGAAGATTTTAGGTATTATTTCCAAAAGGCAGAATTGACTTGTAAAGAAATCTACGGCAGTTATAACCTACAACCTTTTGATGTGATGGAATCTGACCGAATGATTTTCGTGGTTCAGAAAGTACCCGCTAACATGAACTAAAAATTGTTATTTCGCCCAAATCTTGACATTTTTCGAGTAATTCAAGATTTGTCTGATTCAATTTTGGGTGAATAAACGCTGGAGCAATTTCGCAGAGTGGTACTAAAACAAATTTCCTTTCTTGAATAAAAGGATGCGGAATAGCAAGGTTTTCGGTAGAAATTACCTCGTTTTCGTAATACAAAACATCAATATCAATGCTACGTTCGCCCCACTTAATTTCACGAATTCGCCCCATATCTTTTTCAATTCTCAACACCAAATGAAGAGCCGCACTCGGTGAAAAACAGGTTTCAACTTCAAGAACTTGGTTCAAAAAAGCATTTTGTTCAGTAATTCCCCACGCAGCGGTCTCATAAATACTCGACTTTGAGCAAATTTTGCCAACTTTTTCTACTATTAACCTTTGTGCTGTCGAGAGATTTTCTTCTCGATTTCCTAAATTAGAACCTAAGCCAAGAAAAATTTGATGGAGTTTCAAGCAATTGATAAGTTAAAAGTTTGAACCGCTTCGGCAATCTCGGAAAGTAAAGCAGGGTTTTTCTCAAAGGCATTGCCAATCACAATAATATCGGCTCCTGCTTCGAGAGCGGCAGTAGCTTTTTCGGGCGAATTTATTCCCCCGCCAACAATCAGCGGTAAGCTTATGTTTTTGCTTACTTTCTCAATCATTTTTGGCGAAACAGGATACATCGCTCCGCTTCCGCCATCCAAATAAATCAATTTCTGACCAAGCATTTCGCCCGCCATTGCCGTACAAACGGCAATATCGGCTTTGTCGTGCGGAATTGGAGTCGTATTGCTGATATAAGAGACCGTCGTTTGACGGCCGCTATCAATAAGCATATAGCCCGTTGATAGAATCTCCAAACCGCTTTGTTTGAGCAGCGGAGCAGCAATTACATGCTGACCAATCAGATAATCGGGGTTGCGTCCAGAAATCAGTGAAAGTAAGAGAATTGCATCGGCTGTTGGCTCAATATGTAAGCTGTTTCCTGGAAAAATAACAACAGGAATATTCGCTTTTTGGCGAATGATGGCAATCACTTCGCCAATAATATTTTTCGTAATCAAGCTACCGCCAATCAAGAAATAATCTACTCGATTTTCGGCACAAGCACATAAAAAAGTCTCGAACGAATGTAGCTCAACCTTGTCGGGGTCGAGCAAAACAGCCAAAGATTTCTTTTGTACTTGCTTGTTGGATACTATTTTATCAAGAATTTGTCTCGACATTTTCGGTGGCGTCGGTGGTAAGATTATCTATAATTCCCAAAAGTTTATTTTTTGCAATAGTCAGTAGTACCGACGTTGCAACACCTTTCAGAGCAGCCCAAACGAAAGAATCTTCGTCGTTGTCGTCTTCTTCTTGTACGATTGGCTTAGGGTCAAGCGAAATTTTTTGTTTAGCCGAAGGCAAAAGTAATTCTGTCAGAGCGTAGGCCGTTAAAACTACTCCTCCGATAACCAAAGCATTTTTGCCCACTTTCTTCAAATCTCCGATTTGCGTTTCGATGGCCTCCAGATATTTATTGGCCGACTCCTGCAAAAATTCTTTACGCTCCTCACGGCTAACTCCCTTGGGCGGAACCACAGGAACATTAATGATGCTTTCGTTCGATTTTTTCACTTTAAGCTGATTTTTGTTCAAAAGTATTGAAAAATGCCCAAAAAAGAAAAGCCAAACATTGATTTATGACTTTATGCCAGTAAAAGCAATCGTATTTACTGATAAAGTGTTAGTTTTGGTTGAGATTTGTATTGTGGTGTTCGTCTGAACGTCCAAATTGGACGTTCAGACGAGTAGAATTTTGCCATTAAAATTGAATTATGAAGAACAATTATTTAAAATGAAATTCTGCTACTTGGTCTTATTGATTGTTTTTTTCAGCGTTTCGTTCAGTGTTTCGGGGCAAACTGATTTACAGCGAGCTTTTCGAGAATGTGGACTCAAAGGCAGCACCACAATCTATGATTATAAAAATCAGAAGTGGATTTATTCAAACTCACTCGATGCTCAAAAGCTAAGTTTACCTGCTTCGACTTTTAAGATTATCAATTTACTAATTGCTTTAGAAACTAATGTAATCAAAGACGAAAATGAGGTGGTAAAGTGGGTAGGAAAGACCGATACGACGCTTTATGGGTACCGACCAGAGATTTACAAAGACATGACCGTGCGAGAAGCATTTGAAGTATCGGCTGGCTGGGTCTTTATCGAATTGGCCAAGAAAATAGGTCGAAAAAATTATACAAAGTATTTGAAAGCCTGCCGTTATGGCAATGTAGATTTATCAGAAAAAGGTGCTGATTTTTGGAACTTTGGGCGTTTTGGAATTTCTCCGCAAAACCAAGTTTCGTTCATGAGGGCTGTTTATGAAGAAAAACTGCCTTTTTCTAAGCGAAATTATGATATTTTGAAACGTGTAATGGTTGTAGAGAAAACTAACGATTACACAATCAGAGCGAAAACTGGTTGGACTCGTGACGGTGGCATTGATTCGGGTTGGTGGGTTGGATATGTGGAAAGTCGAGAAAATACATATTTCTTTGCCACTCGAATAGCAAAAAAGCGTTCAGAATCGAATCCAAACTTTGGACAATGCCGAAAAACAATCACCAAAACGATTTTGAAACAAATTCATGCAATCTAAGTGGATTACTAACTAATTTATTACTGGTTATTAGCTTGATAATCAACCATTTAATCCATTTTTAATAATACATACTTAATATATTTCAACAATCTATAAGCTTTATGAAAAACCCTCTTTTTAATCTTTTTATTGCCCTCGGAATTTTGGTATTATTTGCCTGTACAAAAAAACAAGTAGCCAATAAATATACCATTTCTGCAAATCAGAAAACACAAATCATAACTGGAGCTGACCAAATTTCGGAATATTTGCCATTATTGAAAGGCAAAAGGGTAGCGATGTTGGTTAATCAAACTTCAATCATCGGCAAAAAAGCCAGTGTTGATAGTCTATTGAGTTTAGGCGTAAACATTGTGAAAGTCTTTGGCCCAGAACACGGTTTTCGTGGAAATGCGAGTGCGGGAGCAAAAGTAAACAACGAAGTTGACCAGAAAACAGGTATTCCGATAATTTCGCTTTACGGAAAAATCAAACGTCCAACCAAAGAGCATTTGGCCGATGTTGATGTAATGATTTTTGATATTCAAGATGTTGGAGCGAGATTCTACACCTACATCAATACTCTTTCGCATGTAATGGAATCTTGTGCCGAAAATGGTAAAGAATTAATTATTCTCGACCGACCAAACCCAAATGGCTATTTGGTCGATGGTCCAATTTTAGAGAAAAGTCTTTATTCGGGCATTGGCATGTTTCCGATTCCGATTGCTCATGGTCTTACAATGGGCGAGTTTGCCCAAATGATTAATGGAGAAGGCTGGCTTCCGAATAATCTGCAATGTAAGATTCGTGTGATTAAAATTGCTAATTATAATCACGATATGGCTTATGAATTGCCTGTTTTCCCGTCGCCGAATCTTAATTCTCAGCAGTCGATTTTGCTTTACCCAAGCACTTGTTTATTTGAAGGCACGATTTTGAGTCAAGGTCGTGGCACTTACATTCCGTTTACGGTTTTGGGAGCTCCAGCCCTAAAAGGCAAATATGATTTTATCTTTAAGCCAGTAAGCATACAAGGCATGAGCGAAACCCCACTTCACCAAAATGAAGAATGCTTTGGACTTGATTTAAGAAAATACGACACAAGTATTCTCAGAAAAAGCCGACAAATCAACCTTTCGTGGATGATGGAACTTTACAAGGCGTATCCGATGAAAGATAAATTCTTTGACAGAACCCAAAGCAAACAAATGGGTGATATAAATAAACTGGCTGGAACAGAAAAATTCAAACAACAAATCATTGACGGCGTTTCGGAATCCGAAATCCGCAAAAGTTGGGAGCCTGGTTTGAGTGATTTTAAGGTTTTGAGAAAGAAGTATTTGATTTATCCGTAGGCTTAAAAATGTTTGTGGCACACCTTGAAGGTGTGCCACAAACATTTTATCTGTAAACAAACACCTTAAAAACCTCTCCTTTCTTAAATAAACTACGTTCAAGCGGCAATTCGAGAAAAGCATCAGCTTCTACTAAATTCGCTAAATCGCCCGAGCCGTGGCCTTCAACTGGCGTTGCCAAAATTTGGCCAGTTAATGTATAAGAAAATTTTACTTGCAAGAAAAACGTTAGTTCGGGTTTGAATATAAAATCTTCCGTCAATTCGGCCGTTAATTGCTGATTTTCAAGACCTTGTGAAGCATCGAGCCACTTTTTGAAATAGCGATTAAGGCACATAAATGTAGAAACTGGATTGCCTGGCAAGGCAAAAACTACCGTTCCGTTAGCCGATTTTCCAAACCAAAAAGGTTTCCCTGGGCGTTGAGAAACTTTATGAAAAAGCTTTTTCACACCTTGATTTTCAAGGGCTTTCGGCACAAAATCAAATTTCCCAGCCGAAACACCTCCGCTCAAAATCAATACATCGAATGTTTCCATAAACTCCGCAATCTTTGCTTCGATGATAGCTTGGTCGTCTGGCAATAACACATTTTCGGTTTCAAGTCCCCAGTTTTTGAGCGAAGCCTGTAAGGCAAATCCATTGGAGGTGCGTATTTGATGTGGATGTGGTGTTTCGGTAATCGGAACGATTTCTTCTCCCGTTGAAATAACTACTGCACGTAGTTTTCGTTGTACCAAAATTTCATGTTTCCCAATCGTGGCCGCCACACCGATTTCAGCAGGAGAAAGTTTTCGCCCTTTTGGTACAATTACATCACCCGTTTTACGGTCAGAACCTTGTGGATGAATGTTTTGCCCTGCTTTGATTTCGTTTGTATCAATCGTAATTCGGGCAGTTTTATCTTTTATTTCAATATCTTCGTATCGAATGACGGCATCAGTTCCGAGCGGAATCATTGTCCCAGTCATTACCTCTATACAATTTTCAGAATTTTGTAAGGTTTTTTCGGGGCTTCCTGCCGCTGCCGTTGCTTCAATCAAAAAACTGGTTTGCCCTTTTGAAAGTTGTTCATGTCGAATGGCTATGCCGTCCATCGTGACTCTATTGAAGGGTGGAAAATCACGGTCGGCACATAAATCTTCGGCTAAGACTCGGCCTAAAGCATCATTAATGGATACTTTTTCGACAGGAGTTTTAATGGTATTCTCTAAAATGAGTTGTTCGGCTTGTTCGACTGTTATCATAAAATAGTTTATTCAGAAAGACAAATTACCAGATTTATTGTGAATTATTTGGCAAAGAACCACAATTTTCGCTTCATTCGTGTACGAATTTTCAAACTATGAAAAAAACTGTACTTCTCCTCCTTTTCTCGTTGACGTTGCAGGCTCAGCAGCTCAAAATACAGCTTGATGAATTTGCCATCAAAAGCATTTCAAATACCAAAACCGTTGAGGCTTTACCCTTGATTTCGTTTGAAATCAATAAGCAAGCAATGTCTTCGCTAAACAAAGATTGGACATCCAAATTTGAGATTACTTACACCGAAGAAGGCTACTTTAGAAATGCGTTAAAGGCTAAAATTGTTTTCAAAAATATCTCAAAAGATACGCTCAACCTCCGAAATATAGTACCGTTTGGTGCTTCCGAAAAGCACGTTTATATGACAGGTTTGGGCGACCATTGGCTTTCTCGCACGCATATTTTTCAGCCGAATAAAGCTCCTGTAAACGTCATTGTGCCTGACAACGCTTGGGAATTGGGCTATGCAGGAATCGAACTCGCAAACGGACAGAAAGTTTGTGCTGTTACTCGTCGAAAAAGCTGGGAGAAATCCACTCGTAAGCGTTTTGAGACAATCGTGGCACCGCAAGGAACAGTTATTTATGAACTCTATGCCGATTTTTACGAAGGAACTTGGCAAGAGGGTGTGCGAAAGATTTTCCAAGAAAATTACTTGTATGATGTAGAAAAATTCGACGAATCGCTTTATCAACGAGCAGATTTGAAATGGATTCAAGATACGTATGTCATGCACTTAATTATGGCGTGGGATAAGTGGTTTTACACGCCCAAAGAGGGTTATGATGCTTATAAGAATTTCTTGAAAAATGGCGAAAAACTCTACGGGGGGAACGATGTAGTAGGAATTTGGCCTACATGGCCAACGCTCGGCCTCGACCAACGAAATCAATGGGATTTATTCAAGGACTTACCAGGTGGATTATCAAAATTGCGAGAATTGGCCGAATATTCCCGTAAACAAGATACGAAATTCTTTATTTGCTATAATCCGTGGGACGAAAGTACGAGTTATAAAACCTCGGCCAAAGAAGGTGAAAAAGGGCATCTCGATGGCATGGCAGAGTTGGTAAAAGAAATTTCGGCTGATGGTGTCGTGCTTGATACGAAAGGCGAATCGAGTAGAGATTTACAAGCGGCGGCCGATGGTGTGCGAAAAGGCGTGATTATGTATTCGGAAGGAATGGCTGTGCCGAAAAATATGTCGGGAATAATCTCGGGACGGGTGCATAACGCTTTGTATTACCCGCCTATGTTGAATCTGAATAAATTTATTCGACCAGATTTTACTATTTTTCGAGTAGCCGAGCTGTACCTCGAACCCATCAAAAGAGAGTTTGCTACCGCATTTTTTAATGGTTATGGTACAGAGTTGAATATTTTCAGGAACGGAAAACCACTTGAATGGATTGATGAACAATACCGATATTTAGGTAAAACGTCAAGGATTTTGCGAGAAAACTCGGCATTTTTTCATTCCAAAAACTACATTCCACTTATTTCTACCCTAAAAGATAAAATCTATGTCAATGAATGGAAACACGAAAACGGCAAAGAAGCGATTTACACAATCTTTAGCTTGATTCCCGAAGGCTTTAAAGGAGCATTGTTTGCGGTTGATTCTACGAAAGATTATCACTACATCGACCTTTGGCATCATAAAGAGCTTACGCCAAGCAAGCAAAACGATGGTAAGTTTTATATCGAAGCCGAAACGGATGCTTTTAATCAATCTTGGCTTGGTACAAACAATGAAGGTGAGGTTGATGCGATTGCAAAGTTTCCGAATTTGCTCAACATTAGCTTGAATCTTTACGAAGACTCATTAACAGTAGAAACCAAACAAGGAACTGAAATTAGAATTTGGGCGGGTTCGCCGAGTTACGAAAAAACCTATAAATTGTTCAAAAATAAGCAAAGCTTTTCTATAAAACTCATGGATTATTTTGAGCAATACGAAGGCAAGTTTGTTGTGCAATTATTTGATAGTCAAAGAATTATTGATGAGCGAATTTTTGAGATAAAAGCGGGTACACCTCGATTGGTAAGTAGTCATAAAATTAGAAATAAGGCTGTTTTAAGTACAAAGAATATGGTACAAGTACCAGCAGGAAAGTTTAAGTTTACATTTACTCGTGGCGATGATTTTGTGTATTATCCAGATGGACAAAATGGCACCGAAAAACCTATGAAAAGCTTTTGGATAGACCAAAATTTGGTGACCAATGTTGAGTTTCAGACGTTCTTAGCTCAATCAAAGTACAAACCTACCTACTCCCAGAATTTTCTGAAACACTGGCAAACCAAGAAAATGCCCGATACATTGGCAAATTTTCCTGCGGTGTACGTCAGCTACGAAGATGCTCAAAATTACTGTGTGTGGAAAGGGAAACGACTCCCGACCGAACAAGAATGGCAATATGCGGCTCAATATCCAGATGCTCGTGAGTATCCGTGGGGAAAGGATTTTGATTCGACGAAAACAACTGTTGGCGATGGAAAAATAAGTGTTGTTGGGAAATACCCCAGCGGTGCAAACGCTTTGAAAATCAATGATTTGGTAGGTAGTGTTTGGCAACTAACCAATGATATTTATCAGAATGGCTCATACAAATACCTTATGCTGAAAGGCGGTTCGTACTTTAAACCGACTTCAAGTTGGTGGTATGTGCAAGGTGGGCCGCAAAAACTTACGCATCGCCAGCATTTATTACGAGTCTCGGAAGGCTTTGAGCGAAACGCAACGGTAGGTTTTAGGTGTGTGGCAGACTAAACTTTCAGTTTCAAAATGACCTCTTTCAACGTCTCAAAATTATGTCCCGACGAAAATACATCAAGCAAAGGTAGAGCGACTTTCATCGTGCGGGCTTCGGGTTTGTAGCCCGTATGCCCAGCCAGAGGATTAAGCCAAACGATTTTATTGACTCTTTTCTTGATTGCTTTTAGGCTTTCTTCCACAATTTCGGGTTTGCCCATGTCAAGGCCATCGCTGATTATCAGAACGATACTCTTACTGTCGAGTTGTTGGCAGTCGTTTTCTGCGAACCTCCGTAGGCTTTGCCCAATATCGGTGCCACCGGCCCAATGCGGAACAGTGCTGGAAACCTTACGCAAAGCTGTTCGGAAATCAGATTCGTTTAGCTCATCAGAAATTCGTTGTAGCGAAGTGCTAAAAACGTACGTTTCGATGCGGTGATAGACTTTCTTGAAAGCATACATAAACTGCACAAAAAATCGGCTGTAAATTTCCATTGACTTACTCACATCGCAAATCAAAAATAACTTTACACGAGTAGGTTTGGCTTTTTTATGGTGCAGAAAAAGGATTTCTTCACCATTTCGAAAGTTTTTTTGAAGCGTTCGGCGTAAATCCAAAACTCCGCCACGGCGAGTTGGCTCGAATCTTCGGCTTGGCTTTTGGGCTAAACGTCTGGCAATCAGTTTGATTAATTTTTCGGCTTCGGCTAAATCATCGTCTGTAAAAGCAGAAAAATCCTTTTTTTCGAGCGAAACGTTATTGCTGTAAGCGGCTAATTCTTCTTCTTTATCTTTATTGCCGTAAAGCCAGTTTTTTAGTGATTCAAAAGCAGGAGCAGATTGTTTTTTTTCAACGGGTTTCTTCTTTTTCTTGGCCGATTCTTCTTCTGCCATCGCAATCTTCGCATCGACACCGTTTTCGATTTCTTTCCAGTATTTATCAAAAATGGCATCAAAATCTCTTAGATTCTTGAAGTTTTGTGGAAAAATACAGCGAAGAGCTAAGTAGAAATTTTGTTTAGTAGGTTCGATGTGTGTCAGTGCCAAAAGTGCATCACTTTCTCGCATGGGCGAAACCATGAAGCCTTTCACCCGCAAATAACGACTAAAAGCCACAATATGAGCCGATATTTCAGTTTCTCTTTGAAGCATTGTTTTATTCTCCCGCAGAAATCGCAGAAAAACGCTGAAAGTTGGATTTTCTATAAATTATTTACTTTCCTGTAAATTGATTCTAAAATATCATCACTGTTGAAATTGACCAATAAACCTAATTTTAACCCTGTTAATCGAAGATAAGTAAGCACCTGTTTATGGTGAACTTCTGCTAAGTTTTCGACGGATTTTATTTCTATAATTACTTTATTTTCAACCAAAATATCAAGCCGAAAGCCAACTTCTAATTTTTGGTCTTTGTAAACCACAGGAACAGGTACTTGAATTTCAACTTTTAAACCGAATTTTTATAATTCAAAAGTTAGCACAGCTTCATAAACTGATTCCAGCAAGCCTGGACCTAAGTTCTTATAAACTTTATAAATCGCACCTCTGATTTTGTAAAAAATATCATTTTCATTCATATTTATCAAGTTGTTTTGTATAAATCTGCGTTTTTCAGCGATTTCTGCGGGAATTAAAATCTCGAAGTAACGCCGACCTTTTCCATTAATTCAGAAAGTGAAAGTTGGGTGTTACGGATGTCTTGCCAATCTTTCAAGATTACGCCCAAAGTGCTTTCAATCAATTCTTTATCGAGATGGTCGAAGTGCATGGCTGCTAAAGCCGTTGACCAATCGAGTGTTTCGGCAATACCTGGCACTTTATTGAGTTTTTCGTGGCGAAGATGCTGCATGAACTTCGTAATTTGAACAGCCAGTTGGGTGTCAATTTGTGGTACTTTTTGCTTGACAATTTCGAGTTCTTTATCAAACTCAGGGTAATCAATCCACAAATAAAGGCATCTTCGGCGAAGAGCCTCCGAAAGTTCACGAGTGCGGTTGCCTGTGATGATTACGTACGGGATAGATTTCGCTTGAATTGTGCCGATTTCTGGAATCGTGATTTGCCAATCCGAAAGAATTTCGAGTAGAAAACTTTCAAATTCTTCATCGGCTCTATCCATTTCATCAATAAGTAGAACAGGTGCTTTTTCTTGTGAAATGGCTTGTAAAAGTGGGCGTTTAAGTAAAAATTTATCTGAAAAAAGTTGAGACTCAAGCGGATTTGTGTTTGAAAGCTGTTGATTTTCTGACATTTTCAAAAAAAGCAACTGTTGTTGGTAGTTCCATTCATAAATGGCATGGTTTGAATCTAAGCCTTCGTAACATTGCAAACGAATCAAGTTTGTATCGAAAGCCTTTGCCATTACTTTGGCTATTTCGGTTTTTCCTACACCCGCAGGGCCTTCAATCAAGAGTGCTTTGTTGAGCGTCATCGCCAAAAAGACCGACATCGAAACGTATTCGTCGGTGATATAGCCTTGCGATTGTAGGAGCGATTTGATAGTATCTAAATTCATTGATGAAAGGCACGGGTCTAAACAATCGATTTTTATGAAAGTTTTATCTCTAAACAAAGAAAACAAAAAAGGCATGGAAAACACAATCTTGCTAACCTTTCAGAGGAAAATAAGTGCGTTTTCGATGCCTTTTTGTAATGTATTAATTATCCACAAACGGCCGATAAGGCTCGCTTGGCATATACTCTTGCCAAATGTTGGCGGTAATCCTCATCGGCATAATGGTCGGCGTTGAGATTTACGTCAGAAGCCGCTTGAGCCGCAGCCGAGGCGATGTTTTCGGCAGTTGTTGTTTTGCCCGAAATAGCCGCCTCTACATTTCCATCACGGAATGGCCCATCAGAAACGCCCGTAAAAGCAACTTTTACATCAGCAACTACACCATTTTCGACTTTTGCCATTGCAGCACAGCCCACAATTGCAAAGCGTGAAGCTGGTTGCATGAATTTTTGGTAAGTCATTTTTGTACCTGTTGCGGGTACTGGTACTTGAATTTCGGTGATGATTTCGCCTTCTTCGAGTGCCGTAGAGAAAAAGCCTACGAAAAAATCGGTTGCAGGAATACTTCTTGTTTCATCTCCATTCGTAACTACGATTGAAGCATCCGCCGCCAAAAGAGCCGCTGGCCAATCGGCTGACGGGTCAGCGTGGGCGATACTGCCACCGATTGTTCCCATGTTTCGTACCTGCACATCACCAATGACATCGGCCGTTTCGGTAAAAAGTGGTAGCTTTTCGGCAAGAAGCGATGAATGGGCGATTTGTCCATGCGTAGTCATTGCACCGATGCGAATATTTCCGCCTTCTTCTTTGATATAATTCAAATCAGATAGGTTGGCAATATCAATCACCATCGAAGGGCTGTTGAGGCGTAGCTTCATCGCAGGAATTAGGCTATGTCCGCCAGCCAATATTTTTGCGTCAGGATTGGCCTTCAACACATTAAGGGCATCACTAACCGAGCTTGCTCTATAATAATCTACTGTATTTGGTAGCATATTTTTCAGAATTAAAAATTAAGAATGTAGAATTAAGAATTTTAAAAAATCAAGAATTAGATATTCGTTTAATGTGAATTCCTAATTCTTAATTCATCATTCTTAATTATTTATGGTTCATTGCTCGCCAGACTCTTTGCGGAGTTAGTGGCATTTCGAGGTCACGCACGCCCAAGTGCCAAGTGGCATTCATTACGGCATTTACAACTGCTGGTGTTGAGCCAATCGCACCTGCTTCGCCAGCACCTTTTACACCCAGTGGGTTGTGCGGGCAAGGTGTGGTTTTGCGGTCAGTTTCAAACATCGGTAGGTCGTCGGCACGAGGCATGGCATAATCCATAAATGTTCCAGTAGTTAATTGGCCGTTTTCATCATAAATTACTCCTTCGAGCAAGGCTTGACCAATTCCTTGGGCTAATCCACCATGAATTTGGCCTTCCACAATCATCGGATTAATGACATTACCCACATCATCAACGGCTACGAAGCGTTTGATGGTCACTTTTCCAGTTTCAGCATCAACTTCCACTACGGCAATATGACAACCAAACGGGTAGGTAAAGTTTGCTGGGTCATAGAAACTCGAAAAGTCAAGACCCGGCTCTAAATTAGCTGGATAAACGTGCGGTACATAAGCCGTAAGAGCGACATCGCCGAAACCAATTGATTTATCTGTACCTTTTACTGTCCATTTACCATCAGCAAAATCGAGGTCGTCGGTCGAACATTCTAATTTATGAGCCGCTATTTTTGCCCCTTTTTCAAGGACTTTTTCGATACTTTTTACAATAGCACTTCCACCAACGGCTAAACTTCGTGAGCCGTAAGTTCCCATTCCGAAAGCTACCGCATCAGAGTCTCCGTGAATGATTTCGACATCGGCTAATGGAATACCGAGTTTATCGGCTACAACTTGTGCAAAACTGGTTTCGTGACCTTGTCCGTGAGAGTGAGAACCTGTATAAACATTTACTTTTCCAGTAGGTTGTACACGTACTTGTGCTGATTCAAATAAACCTGCTCTTGCACCCAACGAACCAACAACAGCCGATGGAGCAATTCCGCAAGCCTCAATGTAAGTCGAGAAGCCAACACCTAAAAGTTTTCCGTTTTTACGGGCTTCGGCTTGTTTTTCTTTGAAATCGGCATAGCCGAGCATTTCTAAGCCTCTTTCGAGTACGGCATGATAATTCCCGCTATCGTATTGAAGGGCAACTTGAGTTTGATAACCCGCTTGGTTTACACCATCAAACGGGGGAATAAAGTTTTTGAAACGAAGTTCGGCAGGGTCAATGCCCATTTCATGAGCCGAAACATCCATTAATCTTTCGAGCAAATAAGTTGCTTCTGGACGCCCCGCTCCACGATACGCATCTACGGCTGTGGTGTGCGTAAATACGCAAGTCATGTCGAGATGAATTTTTGGCGTGGTATAAACACCTTGCAAAAGTGTTCCGTGCAGATAAGTTGGAACTGCCGAAGCAAACGTTGAAAGATACGCACCGAGGTTTGCGTAAGTTTTGATGCGAAGTCCGACAATATGTCCATCTTTATCGAAACCCATTTCGGCAGTTGAAACGTGGTCACGACCGTGAGCATCTGTCAAGAAAGCCTCTGAGCGGTCAGAAGTCCACTTAATTGGGCGACGTAGTTGTTTGGCAGCCCAAGTTACCAGAGCTTCTTCGGTGTAATGATAAATTTTACTACCAAAACCTCCTCCTACATCTGGCCCGACTACACGTACCTTATGCTCAGGAATACCAAGCACAAAGGCACACATAAGTAGGCGAATTAAGTGCGGATTTTGAGTAGATGTATAAAGCGTATAACGGTCGTATGCCGTATCGTAATCGCCGATGTAGCTGCGAGGCTCCATGGCATTAGGCACAACACGGTTATTCGTAAAATCTAATTTTGTGATATGGTGAGCCGAATCCATTGCTGCATCCACTTCTGCTTTATCGTTTCCGATTTGCCAATCGAAAGCAATATTATCTGGATATTCGTCGTGTACGAGCGGAGCTCCAGGAGCAAGAGCTTCTTTCGGGTTCGTGACGGCCTTCAAAACCTCATATTTTACGTTAATGGCTTCGGCAGCATCGGCAGCAATTTCTTTGGTTTCGGCCACTACCATCGCTACGCCGTCGCCTGCGTGTTTTACTTTATCCAAGACCAAAAGTGGGTGCTTTGGCTCACGCATGGTTGTTCCATCCTTGAAATTGACTTGCCAACCACAAGGCACACCGTTGATGTTCTCAAAGTCTTTTCCTGTATAAATGGCTACTACACCTTTCATAGCCAAAGCTTCACTCGTATCAATGCTTTTAATGCGAGCGTGTGCATAAGGGCTACGCAAAATGTAGGCGTGTACCATGCGAGGAAGCACGATGTCGTCGGTGTATCGACCTTCTCCCGTAATGAATCTTTTATCTTCAACCCGCTTGACGGACTGACCTATATATTTATTACTCATAGTTTTTTTAATTAAGAATGTAGAATTAAGAATGTAGAATGTAAAACAGCCTTTAATTTGCACGAAAACAGCTAAGCTGGCACAACTAAGCTGGAACAGCCATTTTTTCGGCGGCGTCTTTGATGGCCTCAACGATATTATGGTAGCCAGTGCAGCGGCAAATATTGCCTTCGAGGGCTTCTCTGATGTCGGTTTCTGAGGGGTTCGGGTTATGATTGAGCAAATCTGCCGCTGTCATAATCATACCTGGTGTACAGAAACCACATTGTAAGCCATGTTTTTCACGGAACGATTCTTGTAAAGGATGAAGTTCGTCGCCATTGGCCATGCCTTCGATGGTGGTGATACTTTTACCATCTGCTTGAGCGGCCAACATTGAGCAAGACTTTACGGCTTTTCCGTTGATGTGTACGGTACATGCTCCGCAACTACTCGTGTCGCAGCCTACGTGTGTACCCGTAAGTCCGAGCGTATCTCGTAGGAAATGTACCAACAACGTGCGTCCTTCCACTTCTTTCGAGTGTTGAGTGCCGTTTACGGTAATATTAACTGTTTCTGCCATAGAAAATAAATGATTATATGATTTGAATAGAAGATTAATAATTGAGTAGTTCTTTCTCGAAGTTTGAGAAGAATTGCTTGGTAAGCGTATTGGCTACGCCACTCATCACACGGTTTCCTGTACGAGCCAAAAGCCCCGACATATTGGCTACGCCATCGAAGGAAAGTTCAGTTTCGTTGTTTTCGGTAGGTTTCATGACCATTTTAATATCAGCCTCTACATTTCCAATTTTGCTATTCTGAGTTACTTTCAGTACAAAACTTTCGTGTTCTACTTTGTCCGTCAACTCGGCAGAACCTTCAAATTTGCCATGAACAGGCCCAATTTTAATTTCGGCAATGGCTTTGTATAAATCTCCTGATTCTTGTTCGAGCCGAGATATACCAGGAGTTACTTTTGCCAAAAACTCTGGGTTCAGAATTAAATCCCATATTTTTTGTACGGGTGCATGTAATATGTGTGAACCTGTAAGTTCCATAATGATATTAGTTAAGTTTTTGAGGATATGGAATTAAAGCTATGCTTTGAATAGGATAACTTTTTCTTTGTATTCTACAAAAATATTTAGAAAAAACAGATATTAGATGGAAGGATTATATAAAAGAATGTAAGTATTCTATCAAAATAGAACATAATTCGATAGCCAAGAAGAAAACAAGGTTTAATAAAGTTAAGACCTTGCCGAAAGATTTTTTCTCTGACGAGAAATACCATCTACTAATAGTAGAAGTCCGACCGAAAAAAGCACTTTACCATAAGTAAAAAGGTACTCTGGTGAGCTATTAAAGATAAAAAACGACGTGTAAACGTAAATGTCAACTAAAACCAAGAATATCATTCCACAAACGATTTCGTACCAAGCTCGTTTAAAAGGAGAAACCGTCAAGCAACTAAACAACACAAGCAACGAAGCTATAAGCATAAAAGTTACAAGGATAAATAATCCTAAAGTTCGGTTCGGAAGATAATTCTGGAAAATTTTTATTGCTGAAACGCTAAAAGATAGAATAATTAACAGAAAAAAGCCGATAGCAGTTACCCAAACGGGTTTTGATATTTTACTGAAAGGAACTTTTCGACTTAAAAATATCCATCCAAGTATGCAGTACGAAACAATATTATTACTGACAATAACTACAAATTGATTATCAGGATGAATAATATAGTAATATATTTCGGGAATTATACAGCTTATTAAAAATAATATTAAAAGCCAAATGACTCTTTTCTTTGATTTATTTAAAGGGAAAAGTAAATAGCCCAGTAAAAAGACAGTTGATGCCTGATTAAGAATTTTTGCCAATAAAACTTCATCCCATTTTAGATAGGTAGCCACAGAGACGTAATGAAAAAACGGACCCGTAATGAGTACTATTATCAAGTAAAACGTAACAAAGTTAGCTGTCATTGGTCAGATTTAGCAAAAGTACTCAACAAAAGTATGACCATTCCCCATAAGAACAAAATTAATTTTCATATATGGGCTTTGGCCTATATTTTAATCGATTTCCATCTCTGCCCGAAAAAAATGCACGAATTTCAGCACAAACCGAAAGGGCGATTTCTTCGGGAGTAGCCGCACCTATGTCGAGTCCAACGGGGCTGTAAATGCGTTCTTCTTGTTCGGCAGTTAGAGACGTTCCTTCGTCTGTCATTCTATCGTACATTTTTATCGTACGTTTCTTTGGGCCTAAAAGGCCGATATACTTAATATCGGTTTTAAGCAACATTTGTAGATTTCGGTAGTCGGTTTCGTAATCGTGGCACATCGAAATAGCCGCTGTGAAATCATCAATTTCGGGTTTATGGTCTTTAGGAACGACTGCATCGGCCATTTCGGAGAGCGAAGCGTGCATTTTGGCTGGATTACACACCGAAATCACTCTCCAACCGAGTTCTTTGGCCACTCGCACCATCGGATAAACGTCATAATTACTACCAAAAACATATAATTGAATGGCTGGCGGAATTACTTCTAAGAAAAACGTAAGTTTTGTGCCATCTTCCAAAATATATTCTTTCGAGATTGATTTAGTTGTATCAAGAGCTTCTTTAATAGAAGGAATTAAGCTTTCATTGAGCTGAGATAAAGGAAATATTTCTGTAAAATGTGCTTCGCTATCAAACCTAAATACATTTCCGAGAGCAATACTTTCGTGTGCCTTGCTGATGCCCGTAACGGTGACTACCAAATTAGGCGTGCGTTGGTCGATACAACGTTGGAGTTGTCGAACTGCGTTGTTAGGGTTGTGTGGGTCGAGAGGTGTGATAAGTACATCAATAATGCCATTGCAACCAAGACCAACACCAATCTGATAAGGGTCATCGTCGGTAGTGTCGTAAGTAATTAAAGTGGCTTTTTTTTGCGACATCGCTAAACGAGCCTTTTTCAAAGCATCGCCTTCTAAACAACCGCCACTGATTCCTCCAATCCATTCACCCGATTCTAAAACCAGCATTCTTGCCCCCGTACGTCTATACGAAGACCCTTCAACCCGCACAACGGTTGCCAAGGCAGCTTGAGTTTTACTAAAATCTATGTTTTGGTAGGCTTCCGTGATTTGCTTAATTTCTTTCATGTATATTCTGTAAAAAGGCATTTTTTTTTTGTTTGGTAAAACAAGTTTTCAACTTGTTCCTTGTACTTAGCATAAACAAGTTAGCAACTTGTCTTACTTCATTTCTTCTATGACCCTGACCACGTGTTCGATGGCCAAGTTAATATCATTTTCTTGGGTCATTCTTCCCAGACTGAACCTAACCGAACCGTAAGCCGATTCGTCATCAAGTCCCATTGCTTTTAGTACATAACTTGGCTCCGTTGAGGCCGAATTGCAAGCCGAACCATTAGAAACCGCAATTTCGTTGAGATTCATCAGTAATTGTTCGCCGTCTATTCTTCCAAAACTAATATTTGTTGTGTTGGGTAATCTGCGTTGTTGATTTCCATTCAATTTTGCCGTCGAAATTTGCGTCAAAATACCCGTTTCGAGCTTGTTCCTCAATGCAGAAAGTCTTTTTGCCTCCAACTCCATTTCTTCTTGACAAATCTGGGCTGCTTCGCCCAAACCTACAATTCCTGCTACGTTGAGCGTTCCCGAACGCATTCCTCGCTCGTGTTTACCACCATCTTGTTGGGCTATAAGATTGAGTTTTTTTCTGACGTATAAAGCTCCCACACCTTTCGGTCCATAAAGTTTATGTCCCGAAAAATTAAGCAAGTCAATTTCATCTTCCAGCACATTTATCGGAATCTTTCCAATGGCTTGCGTAGCATCCGAATGAAACAGAATACCGCATTTATGAGCTATTTCAGCCATTTGTTTAATGGGGTAAATTACGCCAGTTTCGTTATTCGCCGCCATGACCGAAATCAAGATTGTTTCTTTTTTGATATTTTTTTCGAGATTTTCTAACGAAATATTCCCTTCGGAATCAATATCTAAATAAGTTATGTCTGCCCCCAGCTTCTCTAAATGCTGACACGTATCCAAAACCGCTTTATGCTCTGTTTTAACGGTTATGATGTGATTCCCCTTATGACGTAATGCTTCAAAAACTCCTTTGATGGCTAAATTAACCGCTTCGGTAGCTCCGCTCGTAAAAACTATTTCTTTAGAAGTACAACCCAATAAATCGGCCACTTGCTGACGAGCATTATCAACGGCCTCGGCTGCTTTCCAGCCATAAGCATGCGAACGGCTGGCAGTATTACCGAAATGTTCAGTCAGATACGGAATCATCACCTCTAAAACTCTTTTATCAAGTGGAGTGGTGGCGTTATAATCCATATAGATTGGGTATTTTATCATTTCTTTCTGCTAATTCTTTTTCTTTCTAACGAATATTTAATGGATAATTAATCGGTATTTGATAATTTTTTATTAAAATTGTACTAATAAATGTCCTAATATTTATACAAAATAAGTTTAAACATTAGTTTCATCGTTGTAACAATTGTATAAATAAACAACACTATTCTATCAACCTTTGGCAATGGAACCTTATTTTAATATCAGCTACCATCAACAAAACCGCAAATTAGTTGATTTGGTTGAGAATCGTACAGCTTATACGTTGAATAATGCTGAATTAAATATCTATGAAACCAACAAATCGGCCGAAAAAGTTGCCTTGCAGTTTACAAATCCTATTTTGGCAAGCATGATACGTGGAAAAAAGGTCATGCACTTACGAGGTCTTTCATCATTTGATTTTTTACCGGGCGAATCAGTCATTGTGCCAAGCCACGAAATCATGGAAATTGATTTTCCAGAAGCCAAAGAAGATAGTCCAACGCAGTGCTTAGCTTTAGCGATTTCGCAACCACAAATAAAGAAAATAACCGATGAACTAAACGAACATTTTCCACTTGTTGATGACAAAAATGGCTGGAATTTTACGGAATCTAATTTTTTTCTGACGAATGATAACGGCATCAATCACCTTATTTCGCATCTCATTTATATTTTCACAGAAAACAACAAAGCCAAAGATGTATTTGCCGATTTGGTACTTAAAGAGTTAATTATTAGGCTTATGCAAACAAAAGCCCGAACGATTCTACTCGAAAATTTCCAACAAAATATCAACACAAATCGACTTTCGTATGCCGTGAAGTTTATCCACGAAAACCTATACAAAACTTTAACGGTAAAAGAATTGAGCGAAAAAGCCTGCATGAGCGAGCCTAACTTTTATAAGTGTTTTAAGCAACAATTCGGCATTTCGCCCGTAGAATACATTAACCAAAAACGCATCGAATTAGCCAAAAAATTACTTCAAACCATCGAAACAAACATTGCTGATATTTGCTTTTCTTGCGGGTTCAACAATCACAATCATTTCATAAAAACTTTCAAGAAATATACTCAAACTACGCCTGCTCATTATCGTAAACAGTTTATGGCAGATTCCATTACGGCACACAACCGAAACCTTCCACTTAGCTATCTGGTGAATAGCGGAGCGTTTTAAGAAAGATACTAACACTCTTCTTCTGTACAATCATTTAGGCCAGAACTTACATTTTTGTTTTTTGTTTTGAAAAATTTTAATTTTTCCAAGAAAATCCAAACTTTATTCGGTTAAAGTGCCAAAGTGCAGTATGTTTTTGCGTATTTTGCTCAACAAAACCTTAATACTTGCAAAATAATGCCAAAAAATTCTATCGAATCGGTTTTTACACAAGAGGTTCACAACAAATATCTTGTATTTAACACGCTTTTTTCGAGGCTGCCTTATGATAAAATGGCTAAGATTGGTCAGTTGATGCCTTTTCTGCACGACTTATCAGAAGTTGGTTTTGAACAAGGAAAAGACCCTAAAACTATCATTGATTCTTTCTTCAGTCAATACACAACGATTAAGGATGAAAAAGAAAAAATTGATTTGCTATTTCGCTTTATTACCTACATTGAGCGGCAGGTCGTTTTGTTTGATAGTATCGAAGATTCGGCTTTTGAGAAACTCACACCACTCAACGGAAAAGGCACGTTACTCAGTACATTCGATTTAGCCGTTCAGCAAAATAAGCTCGAAGAAGTAAAGCAAAAACTCAAAAATTTTAAGGTTCGTGTAGTATTTACGGCACACCCAACGCAGTTTTACCCCAATAGCGTTTTGCGTATTATTCAGGATTTGGAGGAGCTTATCCCAAAAAACGACATCAACGGCATTGATGCGTTGCTTCAACAGCTTGGTAAAACTCCATTTATCAACGACCAAAAACCTACACCACTCGAAGAAGCTCAAAGTATCATATTCTATCTGCGTCACGTTTATTACCAAGTAATCGGCGAGATTCATCAAAAAATCAATACGTATCTTCAAAACGAAGTACAAGATTTTAGTCCAGTTCTCGAACTTGGATTTTGGCCAGGGGGTGACCGTGACGGCAATCCGTTTGTAACGGCCGAAATCTCGAAGAAAGTTTCGCAAGAATTACGCACAAGCATCTTGAAATGTTATTACAATGATTTCAAAATTGTTTGTCGTCGTCTGACGCTCAAAGGAATCATGCCGTTACTGACCAAAATCAGTAATCGCATTTATACCAACATGAATGGTCTGAAAAACGACCTGACTCTTGCTGAATTATTGACTTCGTTGTACGAGGTTCGTGAATTACTAATCACGAAACATAATTCGATTTTCTTAGACCTTTTCGATAGATTTATCCAGCAAGTAAAACTTTTTGGTTTACACTTCGCCAGCTTGGATATTCGCCAAGATAGCAGTATTCACGAAAAAGTAATGCAAGAAATCAATCAGAAATATGCCATTTCACCCAATCCATATTCTGAATGGACAGATGCCGAAAAACTTCATTTCTTGACCGAAAGCGAGCTTTTAATCAATGAGGATGATTTTGAAGATGCTCTCACGAAAGACACTTTTAAGACCGTAAGAGCCATTCAAGAAATACAAGCAACAAATGGTGAAAGAGCTTGTCACCGTTATATTATTAGTAATTCGACTTCGATATTTTCGGTCTTAGAAGTTTTAGCCTTGTTTAGATTCTGCGGTTATAAAGAATCAGAAGTAAATATTGATGTAATGCCACTCTTTGAAACCATCGAAGGGCTGGACGCTGCACAGGCTACGATGTCGGCACTTTATCAGTTGCCCTATTACAAAAACCATTTGAGCCGTCGCAAAAATCAACAAACGATTATGCTTGGCTTCTCGGATGGTACAAAAGATGGCGGTTATGTAAAGGCCAACTGGGAGATTTATCAGGCAAAAGAAAAACTTTCGAGAGTATCAAAGAAAAATCAGATTGAAGTAATGTTTTTTGATGGACGTGGAGGCCCGCCTGCTCGTGGGGGTGGAAAAACACACCAATTTTATGCGTCGCAAGGCCCAACGATTGCTAATAACGAAATTCAGATTACGATTCAAGGACAAACCATTACTTCGATGTACGGCTCAAGAGCTCAAGCGATGTATAACTTTGAGCAACTGATTTCAGCAGGAATTATCAATGATGTTTTCCATGATGATAGGTCGATTATCGATAAAAAAGAACGCAATTTGATTGATGAATTGGGCGAAGAGGGTGTAAGAAAATACTTTGAGTTGAAAGAACACCCATTGTTTGTATCGTACCTCGAAAATAAGAGTCCGCTCAAATACTATGGTTTAACTAACATTGGTAGTCGTCCAAGTAAACGTAGTTCGGGAAAAAAACTGATGCTTTCTGACCTTCGTGCGATTCCGTTTGTGGGTTCGTGGAGTCAGTTAAAACAAAATGTACCAGGGTATTTTGGTTTCGGTTCGGCCTTACAAAAAGTTATCGAGGAGGGGCGTTTAGAAGATTTGAAATCGCTTTACCACAGTTCGTTATATTTCAAGACCTTGATGGAAAATAGCATGATGGCTTTGACAAAAAGCTATTTCCCTCTCACAAACTACATGAAAAATGACCCAGAATATGGCGATTTTTGGAAGATTCTTTACGATGAATATTTATTGACGGTAAAAAATATGCTTTTGGTTTCAGGCCAAAAAGTGTTGATGGAAAACGAAGAACTTGGTAAATTATCAATCAATTATCGTGAGCATATTGTGTTGCCATTGCTCACAATTCAGCAATATGCTTTACAGAAAATCGAAGAAACAACTGACGAGAAAACACGTTTAGTTTACGAAAAAATGGTTACTCGCTCGTTGTTTGGCAATATCAATGCCAGCCGCAACTCGGCGTAAATTTCTCATATATTTAGGCACAAAAAAGGAGTTTTTCTTGCGAAAAACTCCTTTTTTTATATTCCTGTGGACTTGTCGTCTAACCGTGGAACATTTCAATCACACCCCAAAATAAAAGCTTTAAAAACTGCTCCTGCTTTTGCTTCAAAACCTGGTAAAAGTTCTACTTTGGTTTTAGCGTTATAGTCAATTTTACCGCTTAATTGAATACTCTGATTGCTCTGAATGGATTGTTTGCTTGCGTATGCAGACTCGGCCGCATTCACCGAGCCATTCAACGATAAACTATTCGGAAAACAAGAAGAAACAACAACAGATTGTGGCGAAGAAGCAGAACTGATGCAATGTAAAGTTTTACATTGAACCGAATAAGCTGCCGTTGCAGCAGGTGCAAAAGTAAGCGGATTACCGCTCGCTCCTGTTGACCAAACGTAACTTCCGTTACAGCTTGCTCCCGTCAACGTTAGATTTTGGTTAGGTCTCACTTGAGTAGCTGAAACCGTAAAAGTAGGATTTGTGGCTAATGCAAAACCTGTCAAGTCAATAACTGGACTAAAAAGAACCTTCTTTGATGCTTTTCTGACATTTGCTGCTATTCTCGCTGCTGAAACATTTACAGTGGCCACACTATCCAGCGTTCGCCAATTAAGGTTTTCATAGCCAACGGGTGGAATATTTGTATATTGGCAACAACCACTATAATTGAAACCGACTGATTCCGAAACAGTATTCTGTCGATTAGACCAAGCATATTTGCTATAGCCAGCTGGTGCATTTAACGAAATTGGAATTGACGGACTCGCAGGATTACAAGTGAGCGTTACAGCCAATAGTGGCGAAGCCATCATTGGGGTTGAAGTAGTAAAAAAATTATTATCAAGACTGGCGTTCCACGCATTCGCAAATTCAATTTGTCCTGCATAAGTATCAAAGTGAATACCATCCGTTCGATTTGCCGACCCATTAATATTATCAGTATTCGGACCAGCAAAAACATTTGGTATTGCTGGATAATTTGGGTCGTTATTAAAACCTGAAATCAGCGTATTTTGTCCAAAAATTGGTCCATCATGTGGTTCTGGGTTTCTCGATACTCTTGCCACTATCCATGCCAAAGTACTATGCTCGGTGTTTTCACGAGTTTTATTGATAACATTTCGTATATTTTCATAATATGGTATAAAAAAGGTTTCGGCATCACTTTCTCCTTGGTGCCAAAGTACGCCACGAAGCCCTGTAAGACTACCGTAATAAGCCACACTATTTTCTAATGCACGATAGGGAGCTCCTAAATCTTGACGTTTCCAACTTTCACCATTATAAGGTAAACCTTGTGCTGATTTACTCCAGTTTTCGCTCGAAGTACCACCGTGACCTGCTCCATAAAATAAAATCGGAACACCCAATTTACTTGCTAACAAATCGCCCAGTTTTCCCCATGCCCACGGAACGTAATGAAAAGGACCTATTTTTCCTGAATCACCCACCATTTTTGAGAATCCAATTGGTAATCTGTTATAATCAGTTAGATTGTCGCTATAATTAATTGAGTTTACTCTATCGTCGGTAGCGGGTGTACTTACGCCTGCCCCCCCTTGGGCATTAGATTGCCCAGCAATGGCAAAAACTTCACCAACTCCTACTTTTTGAAGCGTTTTAGTATCAATTAGTACATTATCTTTATAAGCTCTTACTTCCAAACTATACCAGCCACCCGTTGCGGTAAGCGTACCATAAAAATAACCATTACTTGGGTTGGTTTGTATGGTTGTCCAAGCTGTGGTTGTACCTCCTTGTTGTGCCACTACTCTTGCGTCAATTCTATCAACGGATGAATAGTAAGTACCTGCAATGTTGATTGGTGCTTGATTGGAGTTATTTCTCTGAAAAATCATTCGCTCAACAGGATGAGAAATGGAAATTTGGCAGAATGCGTTTACGGAAACTATACACAATAAACCCAATAGGAAAATGTGTCTTTTTATACTGATTTGGGGGAACATTTTTATAAATTTTTACTTAGGCTATTTTCAAGTTTAACGAAATAGACTGATATTTCGCTTAAAATATTACATAAAATTGGGTAAAATTATCTTGGAAATGAAATTTTCCCCATACTGACACTCGGAACTCCCCTGCGTGAACCAAAATCTGTTTGTCCACCCGCAACTGCTTCATTGGCAAGTGTTGCGAATAAAACCGCCTCTTTTGCATCGCCCGAAATACCTAAATCATCGGTTTTCTGGAAATCAACATTGGGCAATAACTCTCGCAAATTGCTCATAATTAAAGGGTTATGCACTCCGCCACCGCTTCCGTATATTTTATAAGAATCTGATTTGAACTGTAAAATTGCTTCGGAAATAGTTTCAGCTGAAAAACGACACAGTGTTGCCAAAATATCTTCGTGCGAAAGGTCAAGTGTTTGGCTTTTCTCTTGGGCATTTGTTAGATATTTAAGGTTGAAAAGCTCGGGGCCAGTTGTTTTTGGAAGTAATTTATCAAAAAAATCGTTGTTTTTTAATGCTTTGAGCAATTCTTGATTCACAACTCCACCACTGGCAATTTTAGCATCTGCATCATAAGGCAAATCAAAATGCTTTTTCATATAAGCATCAATTAATGTATTGCCTGTGCCTGTATCGGTTGCAAAAACTTCGTTTGCGTCAAGATTTCCAGCTAAATACGTAAAATTGGCAATACCTCCCATGTTCAACAAAATTCTATTTTCGTCTCGTTTTGAAAAAATTAAGTAATCACCATAAGCCGCAAGTGGAGCTCCTTCGCCACCTGCGGCACAATGTTTTTGTCTGAAATCCGAAAAGGTAATAATGCCCGTACGAACGGCAATATGGTCGCCATCACCGATTTGAAGGGTTGCGTTCGGGAATTTTTCGAGTCCATGCAGGATTTTCGGGGCGTGAAAAACCGTTTGTCCGTGACTTGCGATTAAGTCAATGTCTTCAGCCGAAATATTCCATTTCTTTAAACAATCGTTTATGATTTGAGCGTGAAGATTCCCAATCCACGGGTTCAGAACGCACAACTGTTGAAAATCAATGATCGATTTAGCAAAAATCTTTCGGATTTCGTCCTTAATATCTTCTCCAAAACTAACTGTCTCAAAGGCTAAGATGCTCACTTCGGTATCTCCGCCACTGCCTCGAAATTTGCATAGTGCCACATCAAGTCCGTCCATCGAAGTACCTGACATTAAGCCGATTATCAAACGCTCTTCCTTTTGGGCTATCTTATAAAGTTTGTCGATGTTTTGATTCATTATGTCTATTTTTTAAATACAAAACTAAATCATTTTAGACACGATTAAAAAAGATTATTAGATTTACAAGATTTGCTTGTTTGCAATTTGAACGGGAATAAATTAGAAAACCAGTAGTGTTTTCTGTATTTTTGATAATCTATTTTCTTCCATAAATTCAACCTTAACAAAACTCATGATAAAAAAGAATTTACTTCTTCCAATTTTATTATTTTTACTTACCATCGCTTGTCAACGCACCTTAATACATACACCGATTGCACCACCCGATGAAGTTGATTATAAAGTCAATCGTCTTGAAAGCGAAATTGTAAATTATGAGAAAAAAGATGCAGAAATTGGCTTAGAAAAACTGCAAGGCCAAACGATTTTCTATGGAAGTTCGAGTATCAGACTTTGGAAAACTTTAAAAGAAGATTTTGCACCACTTGCGGTTATTAATCATGGTTTTGGGGCGGCTACTTTTCCCGAAATGACTTATTATGCCGAGCGAATGCTTGTTCCGTACAAACCCAAAACAATAGTTTTATACTGCGAAAACGACCTTTTCATGGGAAAACCGCAACGAACTTCTGAACAAGTTTTCGATAATTTTGCCGAACTGGCTACTTTGATTCAAAATCGACTTCCAAAAACGAAGGTTTACTATATTTCGATGAAACCTTCGATTTCGAGAAAGACTGATTGGTCGAAAGTAGCCAAAGCCGATGCCATGATTGAGGAATACATCAAGAAACATAAAAACTTTACGTACATTGATATTCGCCCAGCGATGTATCGCCCGAATGGTAGTATTAATGGCGATTTTTTTGTGGGCGACAGCCTACACATGAAGCCCGCAGGATATGCAGCGTGGACAAAAATTATCAGACCTTTTTTAGTGAAATAAAGTAAAAATAGGTGGCTTCGACTACGCTCAGCCACCTATTTTTTACAACTCATAAATTCAACCCTAAAATCATATTTTCAATGAAAAAACTCGTTTATATTCTCTCCTTTCTGCTTGTCAGTAGTTTGGCTTTTGCTCAACCAGCTACCCAAATGATAAAAGTAATGGTTGCACCCGACCACGACGATTGGACGTATAAAATCGGTGAAAAAGTAACTTTTTCAGTAACGGTTCTGAAATGGGGAAATCCTTTGAAAAATACAAAAATTACCTACCAAATTGGGCCAGAAAAGTTTGAAACAAAGAAAGATAGTGCGGTTTTGAAAGAGGGTGTGATAAAACTCGATGGTGGAACAATGACAACTTCGGGCTTTTTGCGTTGTACAGTTATTGCCAAAGTCGATGGGAAAGAATACCGAAACCTGGCAACGGCAGCTTTTGAACCCGAAAAAATTCAACCAGCTGTTGAAATGCCAAGCGATTTTAATGAATTTTGGAATAAAGCAAAGGCAAATCTCGCCAAAGTACCAATAGATGCAAAAATGACTTTGCTGCCCGAACGATGCACCGAAACGGTAAATGTTTACCACCTAAACCTCCAAAATTATAAAGAAGGTGGTACCACTCGCTTGTATGGAATCTTGTGTGTACCTAAAAAAGAAGGAAAATATCCAGCTTTATTGCGTGTACCAGGTGCGGGCGTGCGTCCGTATGCAGGTGATGTCAGAACTGCCGAAAAAGGAGTAATTACCTTGGAAATTGGCATTCATGGAATTCCCGTGACGATGGATTTGGGCGTTTACACCGACTTAGGAGCGGCCGCACTTAGTGGTTATTGGACTTACAATCTGGATAACCGTGACCAGTATTACTACAAAAAAGTATTTATGGGTTGTGTGCGTGCCAATGATTTTTTGGTAAGTTTACCACAATTTGATGGCACAAATTTGGCCGTGGTTGGCGGAAGTCAAGGCGGGGCGTTGTCGATTATTACGGCTGCTCTTGATTCTCGTGTGAAGTGGACGGCTCCGACTTACCCTGCCATGTCTGATATGGTTGGATACTTGAAAGGTCGTGCGGGTGGTTGGCCACATATTTTTGATAAAAATAATCCGCACCATAATACCGAAGCGAAAATCAAAACAGCGGCTTATTATGATGTGGTAAATTTTGCCAAAAACCTTAAAGTTCCGTGCATTTATTCGATGGGTTTCAATGACGAAACTTGTCCACCGACCTCAATGTGGGCGGCCTATAATTCAATTTCTTCGCCAAAAGAATTGAAATTATACCAAGAAACAGGTCATTGGACTTTTCCTGAAGAGAATGAAGTTATCCAAAATTGGTTACTCGATAAATTAATCAAGAAATGAAATTCACCGCTTTTCCAGTAGTCAGATATTTGTTGTTTTTTGTTTTGGGAATAACTGTGTATTTGCAAACACAGTTATTTTCAAGCATTATCTATTACTTGATTGGCGGTTTATTGATTGTCTTCATCGCGTCAATTTTTACGCAAAAAAATATTCTGCGTGGAATAACCCTCATGCTTATAATTTTCTTGGCTGGTTGGCTGCTCACTCATCAGAAAACCGCTATCAATCAGTCAAGACATTATACTAATTTGCCGCAGTTTACTCATTATCAAGCTGTTATCATTTCAAATGCCGAAACCAAACCCAAAACCTATAAAGTTGAAGCGGAAATAAACGCCATAAAAGTGGATGGTAAATGGCAAAATTCTACTGGTAAAACGCTCCTTTATTTCAACCGACAAGAGTCTGAAAAACCTCAATACGGCGATATTTTTCTGATAAAAGATATGCCTCGTGAGGTAGAAGCACCTAAAAATCCCGAAGAATTTGATTACCGTAGGTTTATGCAGTATCGGGGGATTTATGCCCACCATTTTTTGTGGGGACAAGAATTCATCAAAATTGGTCACGAAGCACCTTCTCAAATTCTGGAGTTTTCATATAAAGCTAATCAGTATGCCGATAGCGTTTTTAAGGCTCGAATTCAAACACCCAACGAATATGGCGTAGCGAGTGCAATGGTCGTTGGTTTGCGTGATGATATTGATAATGAACTGCTCGATGCCTATTCTGCTTCAGGGGCAATTCATGTACTCTCAGTGTCGGGAATGCACGTCGGAATCTTGTTTTTATTTCTCGGCTGGATGTTGGGTTGGATTAAAAAATGGGGAAAGTACGGAAAACAAACCTTTGCTTTGGTCGTAATTCTATTTTTGTGGGGATATGCTGTTTTTACTGGACTTTCTTCGACTGTTTTGCGAGCAACGGTAATGTTTTCGTTTATTCAAATCGGAACTGCCATCGACCGCCGACAAAATATTTATAATACGCTTGCTATTTCTGCACTTTTGCTACTTTGTTGGAATCCTTACTGGTTGATTGATGTCGGTTTTCAGTTGTCGTATTTAGCCATTATTGGCATTGTTTTCTTGCATCCTTATCTGAACCAACTCGTTACGCCCAACAATCCGATTATTAGAAGCATTTGGGAAGGCACGTGCGTTTGTTTTTCGGCACAGTTATTTACTTTTCCGTTGAGTATTTATTATTTTCATCAATTCCCGACGTTTTTTCTTATTGCCAATCCATTTGTGGCGTTTTTCTCATTTGCGGTTTTACCTGCGGGTTTACTTTTATTGATGGTTGCCCCAATTCCGATTCTATCTGATATCGTTACCTTTATCTTAAAATATTCGTTGGTTTGGCTCAATAAAAGCATTTTTCTCGTAGAAAAACTACCTTTTGCTACATTAAAAGGTTTTTCGATGTCGATTCCCGAAATGCTGTTTTTGTATACAACAATAATGCTAATCATTTTCTTTTTTCTTCGTTCAGAAATCAAATATCTGCGAGTTAGTTTGGTGATTATGAGTATTTTAGTTTGTCTTAATATTGTTGAAGATTATTTCCAAAGCCAGCAAAAAGCATTGACTTTTCACTTTATTCCAAAGAAATCGGGGATTAGTATTATTGATGGAAAATCAGCTACGTTCATTGCCGATACATCTTTGCTCAATAGCCCTAAAATCTATAATTTCCACCTCAAAAACTATTATGATAAACACGGAGTTGCTAACAAAAACTATTTAGCGTTAAATCAGTACGCAAACAAACAAGGCGTAACTTTTCTGGATTTTGAGGGAAAACGAATTTTGTGGCTACAACAAAAGTTTAACGGTAATTTACAAGGGAACGCCGATTACGTGTTGCTTTCAAATAATGCCATTCGGAAGTTAGGGCCAGCATTCAGTAAATTCCAAACGGGCTTAATCATTGTCGATGATTCCAACAAACGATACGTAGTAGAAAACCTCAAACACCAAGCCGATAGCCTACACCTTAATCTTATTTCTTTGTACGATACAGGTGCTTTTTCGATTAATGAATAATTACAATTTTTAGAACTTCCAAATGCTTAAAACTTACTTTTCTAATACTCTTTTTATTGCTCTCATTGCTCTAAATTGTTTCGCTCAAAAAGCTGATTCTACCAAACAACTCAACGAAGTTGTGGTGCGTGGTTTTGAAACCGAACGCAAGTTGAGCGAAACTGCCGCATCGGTTAATGTGCTTACTATCAAAGATATACAACGTTTTGAAAATACTTCGCTCGTGCCAGTTTTTAATACGTTGCCAGGTGTACGCATGGAAGAACGCTCGCTAGGGAGCTATCGTTTAGCCATTCGTGGAAGTTCGCTTCGTTCGCCTTTTGGGGTTCGTAATGTAAAAGTTTATTGGAATGATATTCCGCTGACCGATGGTAATGGAAATACTTTTCTAAACTCGCTTGATATGAATACCATCGGCAATATCGAAGTAATTAAAGGTCCCGCAGGAAGTATTTACGGAGCAGGGACAGGTGGCGTTATATTACTCGGAGCATCAAAGGCTGATGGAAATAATGCTCGAAAAGGGCATACAAATTACATCAACACTGGCGTAGCTTATGGTAGTTATGGCTTGCAAAATAGAAATCTTTCGTGGAATGTTGCTTCCGAAAAAGTCAATTCGGTATTAAGTTATGCCCACGCCCAAACCGACGGTTACCGACAAAATAGTGCGGCCGTGCGTGATGTGTTAAGTTGGCGTTCGAGTTATTTTGTTTCGCCCAACAAAACCTTAAATATAAGCACATTATACTCCGATATTCATTACCAAACCCCTGGTGGACTTACGCAGGCACAGTTTGAAAAAGACCCAAGTCAGGCACGTTTAGCCACGGCTACTTTGCCAAGTCCGATTCAGCAAAAAGCAGGAATTTATCAGAAATTATTTAATATTGGTGTTTCACAAGAGTACCGTTTGAATGCTCGTTGGACAAACGTGACGAGTATTTACGGAACGATTTCTGAACTCCGAAACCCATTTATTACGAATTATGAAATTCGTAACGAACAAACTTTTGGCGGAAGAAGTCGAATGAATTATTCGTTTGATGTTGGGAGTCTGAAAAATCGCTTAACTGTGGGTGGTGAACTACAAAAATCAGCTTGGGTGATTCGTAATTTTGGCAATAAAGCAGGCGTAATTGATACCTTGCAAACCAACGATAATGTAGCAGCTTGGAATTATTTCTTGTTTGGTCAGCTCGAAACCGACTTGCCACAAAATTTTATCCTGACGATTGGCGGCAGTTATAATCGTTTCAAATATGATTTTACTCGTTTGTCGGATGCTCCGAAAATAAAGCCAATTTCTGAGGTATTGCCAGCCGCATTTTTGCCAAGAATTGCCCTTTTGAAGAAAATACAAGATAAAATCTCGGTTTTTGCGAGTGTGAGTAGTGGTTTTTCTCCGCCAACGGTTACCGAATACATCAGTGGTTATCAAACCAGCACGTTTGTGCCATCGCTCGCTCCCGAAAAAGGTATTAACTACGAAATCGGTACTCGTGGAAATCTGCTAAAAAAACGAATCAATTTTGATATTACGGCCTATTCTTTTCGCCTAAAAAATACTATCGTTCGTCGAACCGATAATGCAGGAAGAGAGATTTTTACGAATGCAGGAAGCACACTTCAAAACGGACTTGAATTGTTATTAAATAGCTTGATTATCAAAAATATTGATAAAGAATTTATTCAAGAATTACGAGTTTTCACGAGTTATACGTTCAATGATTATAGCTTCAAAAACTATCTCCAACTCAAAACCGATTTATCAGGAAATGCACTTACGGGTGTGCCTCGTCAAGTATGGGTTTCGGGCGTAGATTTACAAACAAAAATGGGTTTCTACCTCAACTCAACCCTCAATTTTACTGACCGCATTCCGCTCAACGATGCAAACACGGTTTATGCCAATTCTTATAAATTGTTGAATGCAAGAATAGGTTATCGTAAAAACTTCGAGCGAATTGGCTTGAATATTTATACCGCAGGCGATAATCTACTCAATGAAGTATATAGCCTCGGCAACGACATCAACGCCGTAGGAAATCGCTATTTCAATGCCTCAATGCCAAGAAATTGGCAGTTTGGTGCGAGTTTGAGTTTGTTTTTGTAAGATTTGTAGCACAAGGTTGTCCGCAACTCCGATGCTAACTTGTTTCGCTGTTTGACAACCTTGTGCTACAAAATATTAATTTACACTCACCATCTTCAAACAAACAGGTACAGGAACATCAATTTGTTTGTCAGTTGGTGATAATTTTCCTGTTTTGGTATCTCTTTTGAAAATCGTAATATTATCTGTTTCTTGGTTGGCTACCAAAACAAATTTTCCGTTGGGTGTAATCATAAAATTACGAGGTATTTTGCCTAAAACTGGTTCGTTACCGATATAGGTCAGTTTTCCAGTTTTTGGGTCAATGCTATACATAACTATTGTATCAGTCGTATTATTAGGAGCAAAAACGCCATTTTTATTACCTGCATCTACAAAGCGATTTGAACCATACAAAAACTTACCATCGGGCGAGATATGAATATCGGCACAAAAACTCTTGTTTTTATCTTTAAAATCTTTTGCAAGCGTAGTGATTGTCTGAATAGGAGATAGTTTTCCTGAAACATAATTAAAGGCCGTAACAGTGCTACTTAGTTCTTGAATCACATAGGCAAATTTACCGTTTGGATGAATCGTAAAATGGCGAGGCCCCGAACCATCGGCTACTTTCGTAAAAGCTGATTTTCCTTCCAAAAGTTTACCGTTTTTGGCATCTAAACGATACGTCATGATTTTATCAATGCCCAAATCTGGCACAAAAACATCTCGATTATTAGGGGCTATATTTACCGAATGAACGTGCGGTTTTTCTTGACGTCCAGCATTCGGGCCTTTACCTTCGTGATTAATGGTTTGAGTTGCTTTTCCAAGCGAACCATCAGCTTCAACTGGTAAAACAGATAAATTTCCTCCCGAATAATTTCCTACCAAAATCCATTTCCCTGTTTTATCAATAGAAATATGGCAAGGGTCTGCTCCGCCCGACGATTGGGTATTGAGTTTAGTTAAATTTCCTGATTTTTTATCAAAACTGTAAGCCGTAACCGAGCCATCGCTTGTTTCGGTGACAGCGTAAACAAATTTTTGGTCGGGAGAAACTGTCAAAAATGATGGATTTTTGATGCCAGTGGCTTTACTAACGGCACTAGATTCGCCAGTAGCGGTATTGAATTTATAAACATAAATACCTTCACTTGGGTTTTTAGTACTGGGGCGTGTGTACGTACCAACGATTAGGTATTGTTCATCTTTCGACTGAGATTTGCTAATTTGTGGCAAAAATAATAGGCTACCAAAGAAGGTAACTAAAGCTTGTTTGAAGTTCATGAATAGAGGAATAAATGGCGTAGTTTAATTATTTTTTCCAAAGATATACTAAGATTATCTTGATTTCAAGATTAATTTGATGGACAACTTACGTTTAGATTCTATAAAATAAAAATTCAATCTCCGAAATCTTGTAAATCATTTCAATCGTGCCTTAATTGCACCTTTCAAACTTTACTATGCACGAATCAACGATAAAACCTATTATTACGACCGTCCAAAGTGACGATGATGTTAGAGGAATTTTAGCACTTCAACAAAAAAACCTCAAGAAAAACCTTTCGCCCGAACAAATCCAAAGCCAAGGATTTGTAACGGTCGAGCATGAATACTCGGTCTTAAAAGCCATGAATGATGCTCAACCGAGCGTAATTGTAAAAGATGGAGATACGGTTGTAGCGTATTGTTTGGCGATGTTGCCACAATTCAGAAACGGTGTACCAGAATTAAAAACGTTATTTGAGGCTATTGATGAAATCGACTACGACAACCAAAAGCTAAAAGATTTTAATTACGTAGTAATGGGGCAAGTTTGCGTAGGAGAGGGCTACCGCAGTATGGGTTTTTTTGATGGAATGTATCAGAAACTCCGAGAGGAACTGTCTGCTAAATTTGAAATGTGCGTAACTGATATTTCAACCAATAATACTCGCTCATTGAAAGCTCACGCACGAGTAGGTTTTATCCCTGTAAAGGATTTCCATGATGCTTCTCTTGGCGAAGTTTGGCGAGTAGTGGTTTGGGATTGGAGAGCATAAAAAAAGGGCGGCATCGCTCGAAACGATGCCGCCCTTAATATTGACAAAATATTACTTCAATGTTGCCAAAGCTGCTTTTACTCTTGCTACGGCTTCTGTCAAAGCTTCGTCAGAGGCAGCCGTTGATAAACGTAAGCAATTTGGAGCACCAAACGAACCACCACCTACGAGTGCTACGTGAGCTGTTTCGAGCAACCACATACACAATTGGTCAGCATCTTTGATGGTTACGTTTCCGTCAGATTTTTCGAAATAATAACTTACATCAGGGAATGCGTAAAAAGCTCCATCAGGCATATTTACTTTAAAACCTGGAATTTCTCTCAATAAACCAACCACTAAATCACGACGACGTAAGTACGCCAATTTCATTGATTCAGCCGCTGCAGTATCGTCCCAAGCTACCACCGCTGCACGTTGAGCGATTGAGTTTGTACCTGACGTTACTTGTCCTTGAAGTTTTTCTACGGCATCAGCAATCCATTTTGCTGCGGCAATGTAGCCTAAACGCCAGCCAGTCATGGCAAAACCTTTAGCAAAACCATTTACTGTAATTACACGGTCTTTCAACGATGGAATCGAACCCATGCTAAAGTGTCCTTCGTCCGTAAAGTTGATATATTCGTAGATTTCATCAGCTAAGACAAAAACGTTTTCGTGTTTTTCGATAACCGCTGCTAATGCTCTTAATTCTGCTTCGCTATAAACCGAACCTGTTGGGTTGTTTGGTGAAGCGTACATCACAATTTTCGTACGGTCAGTAATAGCAGCTTCTAATTGCTCAGGCGTAACTTTGAAATCATTCTCAAATTTACCTTCTACAATTACCGATTTGCCTTCAGCCAATTTCACCATTTCTGAGTAACTTACCCAATATGGCGACAAAATAGCAACTTCGTCACCTGGGTTAATCAAACACGAAATAACGTTGGCCAACGAGTGCTTTGCACCAGTCGAGATAACGATGTTTTCAGGTTTCCAATCAATATTATTCTCACGTTTAAGCTTGTCTGCAATAGCCTTTCGTAGTTCAGGAATACCTGCTACGGGCGTGTAGTGGTGAAAACCAGCGTCGATTGCCGCTTTTGCAGCATCGCAAATGTGTTTTGGGGTTTTGAAATCTGGCTCTCCAACTGAGAGATTGATTACTTTGTGTCCCTGTGCCGCTAATTCACGTGACTTTTTCGACATACCAAGCGTGGCAGATTCTTCCAACGCATTGATTCTGTCAGCGACTAAATTTAATGCAGACATGATACTTTTTTGTAAAATTGATAAT
>JAIYBU010000021.1 GCA_027488335.1 Cytophagaceae bacterium | reverse complement strand
CCGACGAAAAACAAGTTCTAAACTCAGGTATTTATCATTCAGGATTTATTGGTTTCAAAAAATCCGATGAAACTATAAAATTTTTGAAATGGTGGGGCAATAATACTCGTACAAAGGGCGTCAAAGATATGTGTAAAGGACTCAATGCTGACCAACTTTGGCTCGAACATGTACCTGCCATGTTTGATGATGTTTACCTCTTGAAAGAAGCGGGCGTAAATATTGGTTATTGGAATCTGCCTGAACGTAGTATCAATCAACTTAAGTCAGCATCAAAACTTTACACAATTAATTACCGAGACAGAGGTTTTCCTGCTGAATATTCTGAAAAACTAAATCAATACTCTCATAAAAGACTTATTAAAATTATACCATCTTACGGTATTGAAGACCCCAATAAACCAACTTTTGGGAAAACAATTGCCAAAAAAATTCGTTCTGTAAATAAATTGATAGATGTAATTATTGATAAAATTACTTCGTAAATACTTTATCCTGTTAAAAATCAACGAAATAAAGATTGGTTCAACCATTAAAAATAAATTTTTGGCTTAAATTTGCAAAAAATAAAAGCTATCGCCAACTATGAGCTATTCTATTGAGAAAACCGAACACTACGCCCTTATTCAATTAAATGAAAATAAGTTCGATAAGTCTATAACAACCGAAATCGAAAAACAGATTGTCGTTTTGTATCGTGAAGGCTTGACAAATATGATTATTGATTTCTCAAAAGTGATGGAAATCGACGATTCTGGACTTTCATTGCTTAGAAAAGCCACTAAGGTCTGTCGCACCGAACAAGGGCTTTTTATTGTTTGTACGAAAGACGATGATATTCTTGACCTTATTGACGGAGAAAAAATACCTGAAATTGTGTTACTTCCAACGATTGATGAAGGGATAGATGCCGTTTTTATGAATGATTTAGAAAACGATTTCCGTGAAGAAAACGACGATGAATTTGATTTAGGCGAAGAAAACGGCTTTTCAGAAGGGAAATTTTAACTATTTTAAGTCAACTGTCAGCAGACGACAGAGGCAAGTTTTATTCTAACACTATCGTCCGTTGTCTGTGGACTATCGACTAATTTATGAATTTTGATTTTTTAGTTTTAGGTACTGGCTCGGCTACCCCTGTTATAAATCGACATCCTTCAGCTTTTTTGTTATCAATTGAAAACGAATCTTTTTTGATTGATTGTGGAGAAGGCACGCAATATCGTTTGCTCGAACAAAAGGTTAAATCTTCCAGAATTAGACATATTTTTATCAGTCACCTCCACGGCGACCACTATTTTGGTTTGGTTGGGTTGCTCTCGAGTTGGAGCATGAATCAACGTAAAGAAGAGCTAACTATTTTTGCTCCTCGTGGACTTGACGAAATCCTGACCGCCCAATTCAAACATTCTGATACACGTTTACATTATAAAATCAATTTTGTAGAGACAGATACTGAAAACGCTTATCATTTACTCGAAACAAATTTTGTGACGGTCGAAACCATTCCACTACATCACCGTATTCCGTGTTGTGGATTTTTGTTTCGCTCAAAAGCCTGTAAACGAAAAATCGTTGCCGACAGCCTTCCTGCAAACTTTCCCATTCCGTATTTAAAAATGCTCAAAGATGGTCTTGATATTTATGATGAATTAAGCGGAATCACCTACAAAAACGAAGATTATACAATTGCAGGCAGTACTTCAAAATCATTTGCTTATTGTTCAGATACAGCTTATAATGAACTAAAAATCAATCAATTACAAAACATTGATGGTATTTATCACGAAGCTACTTTTACAGACTCCGAACTCAAACGTGCCGAACAAACCAATCATGCTACGGCACGCCAAGCAGCCATAATTGCACAAAAAATCAATGCCAAACAATTAATCATTGGACATTACTCGTCTCGATATAAAACCCTCGATATGCATATTTCAGAAGCTCGTGAAGTTTTCGAAAATACTTTTTTAGCCGAAGAAGGAAAATCTTACAAAATCTAATTTTATCCATTCTCTCGTAGAAACATGGCAATACACTACCTCTATCGCCATATCTCCTCTCTCTCCATGAATTCTATTTTTTGGATAAATTTTTGATAAAATTGTATTTATTGAATAATATTAAAAAATAAATACCTATATAATCTATAACTACAATAGACTATATATATATTTGCATATCAAAATTACATAGACAAAATATGCAAAGCTTTCGTACGGAATTAGAAAATCCCTTAGTCGAAAAAGACATCATAGATTTAGAGAAAAAAATTAGACTGTTTCGTGAAGGAAAAATTCATGAAGAAAAATTCCGTAGCTTGAGATTAGCTCGTGGCGTTTATGGACAACGTCAACAAGGCGTACAGATGATTAGAATCAAATTACCTTACGGTAAAATGACCCTTAGTCAATGGAAAAGAATCGCTGATGTTTCAGACGAATATTCAACTGGCAATCTACACTTTACTACTCGTCAAGATGTACAAATTCACTTCGTGAGCCTTGACAGAACTCCCGAACTTTGGTCGAAACTTGAAGAAGATAATATAACACTGCGTGAGGCTTGTGGTAATACTGTAAGAAATATCACTGGTTCACCTACTGCGGGCATCGACCCAAATGAGCCTTTCGATGTAACTCCTTACGTTCACGCCACTTTTGAATATTTTCTACGTAACCCAGTTTGCCAAGAAATGGGGCGTAAATTTAAAATGTCATTTTCTAATACAGATGATGATACCGCACTCAGCTACATGCACGATTTAGGATTTATTCCAAAAATTGTAGATGGCAAACGTGGATTTAAAGTAATGTTGGGTGGCGGCTTAGGAGCTCAACCACAATTAGCACATTTGGCTTATGAATTTGTCGAAGAAGATGCAATCATCCCATTGATTGAAGCAGTTTTAAGAGTTTTCGACCGTCATGGCGAAAGAATTTCTCGTCATAAAGCTCGTTTAAAATTCTTGATTGCCAAAATCGGCTTTGAAGCCTTCATGCAATTAGTTGAAGAAGAAAAGCTTTCGCTGAAAGTAAAAACCTTTAAAATCAATACTGAAAAATCGGAATCAGAAACAGGAATTGAATCAGTAATCAGTACAAAAGATAGCGTAGAATTCCAAAATTGGTTTAAAACTAATGCTTTTGCTCAAAAACAAGCAGGTTACTACGGTGTTTTCGTGAGAGTTCCTTTGGGAAATATCTCAAGTACAGTTTCTCGTAGCCTAATCGAAAAACTTACTGGTTTAGTAGCTGACGATGTGCGTGTAACCGTGAACCAAGGTTTATTACTGCGTTTTGTAAAAGCCGAAAACCTTGCTACTATTTTTGAAATTTTATCAGCACATAATTTGGCTGCTCCCGGTGCAAATAGTATCGTAAACATAACGGCTTGCCCAGGAACTGACACTTGTAATTTAGCTATTTCAGATAGCACCAGCATTTCTCTGGAATTGGAGAAAGTAATGAAAGAAGATTTTCCTGAATTGATTGAGGAAAATAACATGCAAATCAAGATTTCTGGCTGTATGAACGCTTGTGGTCAACATAGCATGGCTCATATCGGTTTTCATGGTAGTTCATTGAAATCAGCAGGAAAAGTTTTACCAGCTCTTCAAGTTTTATTAGGCGGCGGAACAACTGGCAATGGCAATGGAAGAATTGCTGATAAAGTAATCAAAGTACCGAGTAAAAGAGGACCACAATTGCTTCGAGTTGTATTAAACGACTACGAAACGAATGGTTTAGAAGGTGAATATTTTAATGACTATTACGACCGTCAAGGCGAAAAATATTTCTATGCTTTATTGAAACCGTTGGCAGATTTAACAACGTTGGTAGATACAGATTTTGTAGACTGGGGACGTGATGAAATTTTCCAAACCGAAATTGGAGTTGGAGAGTGTGCAAGTGTGATTATTGATTTAGTTGCTACACTTTTCTACGAATCAGAAGAAAAAATTGAGTGGGCAAAAGAAGCATTCAACGAAGCTCGTTATGCCGATGCTATCTACTATGCGTACCAATCGCAGGTAAATACAGCAAAAGCATTATTGTTAGAAAAAAATGTAAGTTGTAGCACCCAAAATGGTATTATCACCGAATTTGACAAGCACTTTGAGGCCGAATTTGGTGGAAATATTAAAGAACAAATCTTACAAATTAACAAAAATGAGCCAAGTAAAGATTTCGCTGTTGATTACATCTCAAATTCAGAAGAATTCTTAAAACAGGCCATGAGAGTTCGTGAAACGCTTAAATCAACTCTCGAAGTTGCTTAATATAGAACTATTTTATGAAAAGAATTGCTATTGCTTTAAGTGAAAATGTACAAATGAAATTCATTGCTTATGCCATGATTTTTATGAAGGTTTCACTTTTAGGTATTCTAATTTACAGGATTTCAACAGGCTTGAATGGTTTTGATTTCCAATTTGATACCAAATTACTTTACTATACAGGAGCAGGTTTTTTAGCTCAATTGGTTGATGGAGCTTTAGGTATGGCATACGGTGCATCTTGTACCTCAATGCTTTTAGGGCTTGGTGTGCCTCCTGCCTACGCTACTGCGAGTGTGCACACCGCCGAAGTTTTCACGACTGGCGTTTCGGGCCTATCACATATTTACTTTGGAAATATAGACAAGAAATTGTTTTTCAGAATCGTATTGACAGGTGTAGTTGGTGCGATGATTGGTGCGTATCTAATTTCAGATGTTTTTGATGGAAAGATGATTAAGCCTTATATTTCTATCTATATGATTATTCTGGGAAGTGTTATTATTTCAAAAGCCTTCAAAACTCGCCCAACCGAACCACAAAACAAAAACTTGGGTTTACTTGGTCTTTTTGGTGGTTTTCTCGATTCTGTGGGTGGTGGTGGCTGGGGGCCTTTGGTTACTTCAAATCTTATCAGCAAAGGAAATGCCCCAAAAGAGGCAATCGGCACGGTAAACACCGCTGAGTTTTTTGTATCATTTTTTAGTACAGGAGTTTTCATGTTATTCATTGATATTCAAGCATGGCAAGCAATCGCTGGGCTTATCATTGGTGGCGTTTTTGCAGCTCCATTGGGTGCATTTCTGGTG
>JAIYBU010000133.1 GCA_027488335.1 Cytophagaceae bacterium | reverse complement strand
GGAAGAAAAAGATTTTCCACATATTAAACGTTATTTAGAAGACATTAAGGGAAAAGTAAACACCAAAGTCTATGAAGAAATAGCCAAAGACCCTTCGGGTGATGATTTCAAGTTTTTTATAAATGCCGATTATGATGCTCAAAATAAAAACCTTTTGCAACGCTTTAAAAATTACTTAGGGGTAGAAAACAACTCGCCGCAAAGTAATACACAATCTAATAATATTGCTACGCCCGCCAATTCGGTAACACCTGATAAAGAAGATATTAACGGCGATAATACAATAAACGATGTAGAAAACTTCTACGAATACGAAATTGACCTCCGCCCTACTAAAATGGATGTTGGTCAAGGTTTCATTGTTGACAAAGTGACAGTTCCTGGTACAGAGGCAACTTGGTATCTTTTCAGAGTTCCAGTCAAACAATTTACTCGTAAGTTTGGGGACATAAACGGTTTTAAATCAATCCGTTTCATGCGTACTGTCTTGACCGATTTTGAAGAGCCAGTTGTGTTGCGTTTTGCTTCCTTACAACTTGAATCGAACAGTTATCGTACTTATGATAAAAATTTAAGTAATGCAGGTTTAACCGAAGTTCCAGAACCTTACGATGCTAAATTTAAAGTAGGGGTAGTAAGCATTGAAGAAAATGGTTGCTCAGATGATGGTCAAAATTGCAATGTAAAAGATGGCAAAACGCCTTATGTTGTGCCACCAGGTTTTATTCGTGACCAAGACGTAACGCAACAACAGTTTAATATTAAATTCAACGAGCAATCAATCTCATTGGGTGTAACCAATCTTCGTGATGGGGATTCAAGAGCGGTTTTCAAAAACACTCGTGTTGATATGCTTAACTATAAGCGACTAAGACTATTTATTCATGCAGAAAACGATAATGATGTAGAAAAAGAAGTTGGTGGGGCTTTCATCAGAATCGGAACAGATTTAGTGGAAAATTACTATGAAATTGAGATTCCACAGCTTAAAATGACTCGAAAAGGAGCAATCAATGAGACGGACATTTGGCCTGATGAAAATGCGATTGATGTTGCTTTGCAAGAACTCGTTGCTTTGAAAGGTGAAAGAAATCGTGTTGCTAAAAATATATCCGTTCCTTATTCAAAACCAACCGAAGACAATAAATATAGGATTTCAGTTTTAGGAAATCCTGATTTAAGTACAATTCTGACTATTATGCTCGGAGTTAGAAATCCAAAGTCAGCGGATGAATCAGCCAATACTTTTTTAGTTTGGATGAATGAACTTCGTGCTTTCGGATTCGACCAAACTTCGGGTGATGCGGCATTATTGGCCGCCAATATCAAATTAGCAGATTTAGCAACGGTAACTGTCAATGGAAATTATAAAGGTTACGGCTTTGGTGGTGTGCAAGATAAAATATCTGAAAGAGCCAGAGATAATGGCACTGGAATTGGCATTGCTTCAAATATTGAACTTGACAAATTACTTCCTGAAAAATGGGGTCTAAAAATACCTTTCTTTATCAATTTCGATAAACAAACCGTAAAACCGCACTTCAATCCGCTTGACCCCGATATGCCTTTGGAAGTTGCGTTAACAAATATTACCAATCAAGTGGAGCGTGAAAGATACCGCAGACTGGTTGTGGATGACAACACTCGTCGAGGTTTCAATTTCTCGAATGTGCGTAAAATAAAGACCAAAGAAGGAGCAAAATCTCATTTCTACGACATTGAAAACTTTACGTTTACTTACGCACAAAATAATGTAAACCGAAGCAATATTTTGATTGATGAATACGCACTGAATCAATATAAAGGTGGTTTTACGTACCAATTTCAGCCAAAACAAATCAATTGGGAGCCTTTCAAAAGCAAAAAATCGCTTGACCGCCCTTTCTTATATTGGTTAAAAGACCTCAATTTCTCGCCTTTACCAACGGTTATGGCTTTCAGAACAGACTTCGACAGAAGTTTTGCTAAAACTCAATTAAGAAACTCAGATTTGACGACAAATGGTATTATTCCGATGTTTGAGAAATACTTCTTGATGAACCGCATGTATGATTTACAGTGGAACCTAACCAAAAGTATTTTATTAAACTATTCGGCTTCAATGAATGCCTTGATTGACGAACCACAAGGAGATTTGAATACAAAAAGAAAAGTCGATTCGCTTCTTACAAATCTAAAGCGATTAGGACGAGCAAAAAATTTCAGTCAAGAAATGCGTTTCACTTATCGCTTGCCACTTGATAAATTTTTCTTGCTTGATTGGATGACAGCCGATGCTAAATACAACAATCAATTTAATTATCAGGCAGTTTCGTTGAATATCCTTGACGAATTTAATATTCCATTCGGCAATACGATTCGAAATGGTCGTGACCGAGGCGTAAGAGGTAAGATTGACTTTGTGAAACTTTACAACAAAGCCAAATATCTTAGATTTGCCAACAGTCCAAATCCAGTAAAGAAACGCTTTACTCGTAACCCTGGTGATGATGAAAACATTGAAGTTTCGACCAGTAATGTGGCCAAAACCTTTACTCGTTTGCTGATGAGTGTGCGTGGTATTGACTATGATTACTCAATCACCGAAACTTCAATTCTACCGGGGTTTATGCCAACTCCACGATTCTTTGGTCTGGCTACTGAAAATGAATCTGCTCCTGGTTTAGGATTTGTGATGGGTCAGCAGGACCAGTATTTCCAAGTAAAAGCAGCTCAAAAAGGTTGGTTGTCTCGTACAACAGTTCAAACGCAACCATTTACTCAAACTAGACAAATCAAGTTTAGTTACCGTACTACGATTGAGCCAAGCAAAGATTTAAGAATACAGATTAGTGGAAATATGAGTCGTGGTGATACCTATCAAGAATATTACACCGCTGACGACAATGGAGGTTACAGTGCCAAAAGTCCCGTAAGAAATGGAAATTATGGCATGTCGTTTTGGGGATTCCGCACAGCATTCCAACGCATGAGTACCGATAGCGGCAGTAATTATCAATACAAAGTTTTTGATAATATGATAAAGTACCGTAATCAAATCATTGAAAACCAATTAGCTTTGGGAAATGAATATTACAACAAAAACTCACAAGATATCCTGATTCCTGCTTTTTTTGCTGCTTATAGTGGCAAAGCAGAACGTGCCAGAATTGGCTTTAATCCTTTCAATCCAAATAACCGACGCATCAATTTACCACTTCCCAACTGGCGAATTGATTATAGCGGATTAGCCAATTTGGAACCTTTCAAGCGTATTTTTAGCTCAATTACAATCAATCATAGTTATACATCAAACTTTAATGTTGGTAATTTCACCTCTTCATTAGAGTACAACAAAACTAATATTGCAATCAATTTAGCACAAAAAGGCTACCCGTTGCCATCAACAGATGTTTTAAATTCATTGGGGCAATTTATACCTGTTTTTGTGATGAGTACAATAACAATCGATGAAAAATTTGCTCCATTTATTGGTGTTCAGTTCGTAACAAAAAGTAAGATTTCGGGTAAATTTGAATACAATAAAGAGCGTAGAGCTTCGCTTAATTTATCAAATTCGCAAATTGCAGAATATTCAAGCGATGATTTTGTATTTAACTTTGGCTTCAAGAAAAATGGTGTAAAACTACCGTTTAGAGGCAGAGATGGTGGAGTGATTACCCTCAAGAATGATTTAAACTTACAATTCAATCTTACACTACGTGATATAAAAGGAATTCAGAGAAGACTCGACGGCGACCCTCAACCCACACAAGGAAACTATAATTTCCAATTGGGGCCACGTATTTCTTACCAAATAAATAAAAGAATCTTAATGAATTTCTATATTGACCATTTAGTAAACCGTCCATTCGTAACCAATTTTTCATTCCCACGTACAACGACAACAGGTGGCTTGAACGTAAGATTTAGTCTTTCAGAATAGATAAGACTTTACGCTGGCAGGATTAAAATCCTGCCAGCGTTGGTTTAATGTATAGGTCTATCTAAAAACCAAAACTTTTTAATCCACATTTTTTCAGTTTTCCAACATTTGCTGTAACTTGCACCCATAATTTAAAACTTTCATCAATAATGAATTTCCCTGCTGACTTACGCTATACAAGCGAACACGAATGGTTGAGAATTACCGAAGGAAACATTGCGGTAATCGGAGTTACTGATTTTGCTCAAAGCGAATTGGGTGATATCGTATTTGTAGAAATCGAAACGGTTGGACAAACATTGGCCTCTAACGAAATTTTTGGTACGGTTGAGGCAGTAAAAACTGTTTCTGACTTATTTTTGCCAGTAGCAGGAAAAATCCTTGAGGTAAATCCAGCACTTACCAATTCACCAGAATTAGTAAACTCTGACCCTTATGGCGAAGGTTGGATGGTGAAAATAGAAGTAGCTGACCTTGCAGAAGTTGAAGCATTGATGGATTCAGCGGCTTATCAGAACATCATCTAAGCCATGAACCAAATCATATAATACACAATTAAATGCCCTCATCAGGGCATTTTTTTTGATTTTGAAGCAAGATTATATATCTGGACTTAATAATCCGACATTCGAGCAATCGTATTTAGTAAAAATTAAAAAATGAGAATTTTATTAAAATCAGTAAAAATCGTTGATAGTTCGTCTGAATATAATGGTCAAACGAAAGATATTCTGATAGAAAATGGCATCATTCTGCAAATTGCTAATGACATAGAAAGCAACGCCAACCAAACCATTAGTGGTAAAAACCTTTATGTTTCAGCGGGCTGGATTGATATGCGTGTTTCGCCAAAAGACCCTGGTTATGAATCGAAGGAAGATTTAAATACACTTTCGGCAGCAGCAATGGTTGGTGGTTTTACTGAAATAGTGACTTTACCGAATACAAAACCTGTTGTACAGACCAAAGAGGCAATTGCTTATATCCGAAACTTTGCACTTTCGCAACTCATTACTATTTATCCGACTGGAGCAGTTACTAAAAATTGCGAAGGAAAAGATTTTACTGAAATGCTTGATTTACACCAAGCAGGTGCGATAGCTTTTACCGACGGCGACCATACACTTTGGAATGCAGACATTTTACTAAAAACCCTACAGTACCTCGCTCCTATTGATGCTTTATTGATGAATCGCCCCGAAGAACCATCAATGACAATTTTCGGACAAATGCACGAAGGCATCGAAAGTACATTACTTGGCATGAAAGGTATTCCATCAACGGCTGAAGAGTTGATGTTGATGCGTGATTTAAAAATACTGGAATATTATTTGGGTAAAAACTTTCCTCCAAAAAACAATAGTTGTTTGCATTTTTCAACGATTTCTACCAAAAGTGGCGTTGAGCTGATTCGTCAGGCAAAAGCTAAAGGACTTCCAGTAAGTTGCGATATTGCAGCACATCAACTTGCTTTTACCGACGCTGATTTACGAGATTTCGATACAAATCTTAAGGTAAATCCACCTTTCAGAAGTCAAGAAGATATTGAGGAATTAAGAAAAGGCCTTGCAGATGGAACGATTGATGTAATAGTTTCTGACCATAACCCGCAAGATGAAGAATCAAAAAACCTCGAATTTGATATGGCAGACTTTGGCATTATCGGGCTTGAAACCGCCTTTTCGGTCGCAAATACTTACAGTAATCTTTCGATTGAAAAAGTTATCGAAAAATTAACTACCAATCCACGCAAATTATTGCGTTTGGAAAACGTTTCGATTAAAGAAGGTAATCAAGCAAATTTAAGTATTTTCGACCCAAATCAAGAATGGATGTACGAGTCGAAGAATATTCAATCAAAATCAAAAAATTCGCCGTTTATTGATAAAAAACTAACAGGAAAAGTAAAGGCCGTTGTCAACAAAGGTAAAGTTTTCATCAACAAATAATCAAAAATGCTTAAAAATAAAATTCTCAAGTACGCTTTTATTTATGGGTCTATTGCGGCAGTGATTTGTATTACAGTAGCACTCATTCAATATTATGGCTTAGAAAAAAGCCCGTTTGGACGATATAAATTGCCTGCTTTTGGTATCAATATTATTTTTGTAATTGTAGCAACTTGGATATATCGAGCCAATAACTTAGGAGTTTTGAGTTTTACCGAAGGGTTTTCGGTAGGTTTCATGACAAACTTGGTAGCGGCTGTAATTACTGGATTCGTTTTTTTTATATTTGTACAGTTTATTGATAAACCCTTTGGCCATAATCATGCAATTATGCTTTGGGTTCAAGAAAACATCAAAGGCATCGAAAAAATAAGAGATACGCATATCAAAGATTTTGGTGTCCAAGAATACCAATTATTATTAAAACAAGCACAAGAAATTCCATCAGCAACGTATGTTTTGTTAGATGAAATAGTAAAAAAGCAACTTTGTATCGTTGGAGTCACCATCGTTTCGGTAATATTTCGCCGTCATACGTTTACAATTTCATAGTTTTTTGTTAAATTTACTCATTAAATTACCTAACTCTAAACTAATAATGGAAAAACCATCAACCGCTCGTATTGCCCTTAAATGGGGACTTATTAGTGCTATCTTGATTATTGTATACACAGTAGCACTCTATATTTCAGGCTTATTTAAAACGCCCGCTTTATCTTGGATACCATTCATTCTATTGCTTCTTGGAATAGTGATGGCACTCAGAGAATTCAAATTATTGAATAATAACTTTATCGGTTTTAGCGAAGGCTTGGGTTTAGGAACACTCATGAGTGCCGTCTGTGCAATTATTGCATCAATGTTTAACTACATCTACATCACTTTTATTGATACCACGATTATTCAGCAAATGCGTGAATTACAAGTTGAACAACTGGAACAACAGGGACTATCTTCCGAACAAATCGAGCAAGCAATGGAAATTGCAAGTCGTTTCGCCACTCCAGGATTAACATTCCTATTTTCTGTGATTATGTATGTAATTTGTGGCTTTGTTTTTTCGTTGATTGTATCTGCTGTCATTAAAAACTCTAAACCTGCATTTAATTTTTAACGTTGCTAAGAATCAAATTCACCATTTTAACAAAAAATCAAAAAAATGCTCTCAATATTCCGAAAAGAACTAAACAGCTTTCTCAATTCATTAGTTGCCTACATTGTAATTGGGGTGTTTTTAGTAATTGTCGGCCTTTTTACATGGTTTTTCGACTCAAATGTGCTTGATTATGGCTATGCCGACCTCAATAATTTCTTTCAATTAACTCCCTTTATCTTTGTTTTTCTGATTCCAGCCATCACTATGCGTTCATTATCCGAAGAATATAAAAGTGGCACAATTGAATTATTATTCACTAAACCCTTGAGCGAATGGCAGATTATAGTTGGAAAGTTTTTAGCTACATTTCTTCTGATTTTTATTGCTCTACTTCCTACTTTACTCTACTATTATTCAGTTTACCAATTAGGAACCCCGAAAGGGAATATTGATTCAGCCGCCGTTATTGGGTCTTATTTAGGTTTACTCATACTTGGTGCAACATTTGCAAGCATCGGTCTATGGGCATCTTCAATGACAGATAATCAGATAGTTGCGTTCGTAGTTGGGGCTGTTCTATGCTATATTTTCTATGATGGCATTCAGCAACTCGCCAATGTTTTTAGTGGAACTACGCAATTTTATATCAGTTTCTTGAGTTTAGGTTATCATTACGAAGCACTCGGACGAGGTTTGATTGATTCTCGAAATATCATTTATCTATTTAGCGTTATTTTCTTGATGCTTTTCTTGACCAAACAAAACCTGATTACCAAGAAAAACTAATATTTATACCTTCATTAACGTCTCATGCAATTACCTATCTATCAAGTAGATGCTTTTACCGAAAAACTTTTCGGGGGAAATCCTGCGGCGGTTGTGCCACTAAAAACGTGGTTATCTGACGAATTGATGCAAAAAATTGCTTTTGAAAATAATCTCTCAGAAACTGCTTTTTTTGTACAAAACGAAACAGGTTTCGATATTCGTTGGTTTACGCCAACAGTTGAAGTAAATCTTTGTGGTCACGCTACTTTAGCTACTTCCTTCGTTATATTTAATGTTTTGAAATACCCAAAAGACATCATTTTATTTGGTTCGAAAAGTGGAATTTTGAAAGTAAAAAAAGAAGGACAATGGCTTGAACTTGATTTCCCTGCACAAGAAACTAAAACTGCCGAAGCCCCCGAAGGACTGATTGAAAGTATTGGCAAAAACCCTAAAGAAATTTACCGAGCTTCCGATGATTATATGTTGGTTTACGGTTCAGAAAAAGAAATTGAAGATTTAAAACCAAATTTTGGAGCATTAAAACTCATTAAAGCACGAGGAATTATCGTAACCGCCAAAGCAAAATCTAAGAAAACTGATTTTGTTTCTCGTTTTTTTGGACCGGGTTCTGGTATTGATGAAGACCCCGTAACAGGTTCGGCTCATACTAAATTAGTACCATACTGGGCAAAAGCTTTAGGTAAAACCGAACTAATTGCTGAACAAATTTCCAGCCGAAAGGGTTATCTAAGATGTAAGCTTGTCGAGGACCGTGTCTTAATGGCAGGAAAGGGCAAATTATTTTTAAAAGGAAAAATTAGCATTTAATATAGTTTTTTTATTAAAAAAGAGACAAAAAAAATTGTCTCTTTTTTTTATACAATATTTTGATAATTATCATAAAACATTTATATTAAAACACTTGACAGCCCCTATCTCAATTTCGTACCTTTGTAGCCTTTATACTTAGGTAGAGCAATTTTTCTTCACCTAAATTTCTTCATGTCAGATAACAATCACCCCAATACATGAAAGAAATCTAACAATACCTCTGTAAAAATCAGAGTTGGGAACAAAATAATAATGAAACTTTCAGAATTTAAACTTGACCTTCCGCATAGCCTTATTGCCATGCACCCTTATGACCAGCGTGATAGTAGTCGTATGATAGTGGTGAATCGCAAAACCAAAAAAATCGAGCACAAAATGTTTAAAGACATAGTTGATTATTTTGGTGAAAACGATACAATGGTGGTAAATAACACTAAAGTTTTTCCAGCACGTTTATATGGTTCGAAAGAAAAAACTGGTGCAAAAATTGAGGTTTTCTTACTACGTGAATTAAACCGTGAAATGCGTTTATGGGATGTATTGGTTGACCCCGCTCGCAAGATTCGTGTAGGCAATAAGTTATACTTCGGCGACAGCGATTTAGTTGCTGAAGTTATTGACAACACAACTTCTCGTGGGCGTACAATCAGATTTTTGTTTGATGGCTCGCATGAAGAAATGATGAAAACTGTACACGAATTGGGCGAAACTCCTCTTCCGATTGACATCATCAAACGCCCAGTAACCGAAGAAGATAGAGAGCGTTATCAGACCATTTTTGCAGAAAACGAAGGTGCGGTAGCAGCTCCGACGGCTGGTATGCACTTTACTCGTAATGTTCAACGCCGTATGGAATTGAAAGGTACAACTTTCTGCCCAATTACGCTACATATCGGTATCGGTACATTCCGTCAGGTAGATGTTGAAGACCTTACTAAGCATAAAACTGACTCTGAGAATTTCTTTATCCCTGAGCCTACTTGTGATATTGTCAATAATTCGATTGACAAAGAAGGAAGAATCTGTGCGATTGGTACAACTGCAATGAAAGCTATCGAATCTTCGGTTTCGGCCAGTAATCATCTGAAACCAGTAAACAATGGTTGGACAGATAAATTTATCTTCCCTCCTTTCGAGTTTAAAATCACAAACGCTTTACTTACTAACTTGCACCTTCCAGAATCAATTTTATTGATGACAGCCTGTGCATTTGGTGGACACGAGTTAGTTATGCAGGCATATCAAGAAGCCATTAAAGAAAAATACAAATTCTTTACTTATGGCGATGTCATGTTGATAATCTAAAAATCTCCCCAGCACATAAAGTGGTGCTAAATTGAGAAAAATGAATAAAAGAGAACATTACTCCCCTTTAGGGGCTGGGGGCATTTATGCAATAATAGTGGCAGGTGGAAGTGGAAGTCGAATGAAAAGCGAGATTCCAAAGCAATTTCTGCCACTCAATGGTAAACCAATTTTAATTCACACCGTCGAAAAATTCCTACAAATACCAGCTATTCAAGTAATTGTTGTTTTACCAAAAAACGATATAGAGTATTGGTACGAGATTACTGCTTCAAACGAAATAATTCAAAAATTCAAAGATGCTATCGTAATTACAGTTGGTGGTGCTTCACGATTTCAGTCGGTCAAGAATGGTTTAAAAAGTATCAAGACCGACGGTTTAGTAGCTGTGCATGATGGTGTTCGACCACTCATAAACCTCGAAATAATACAAAAATCTTACGAAATTGCCTCCGAAAAAGGTACAGCCGTTACGAGCGTTTGGGTAAAAGATTCTGTCAGACAATTTGATACAAATGGTGAAAGTATTGCTCTCGACCGCACTAAATTAAAACTCGTACAGACACCTCAGACATTTCAAGTAAATCTGATGAAAAGAGCATTTGAAGTGGACGAACAACCTTCCTTTACTGATTGTGCGAGTGTTTTGGAGTTTGCAGGAGAAAAAATCACCCTCATTGATGGTGCTTACGAAAATATAAAAATTACTACTCCCGAAGATATGCTGGTAGCCGAGGCTTTCTTATCGCAACAATAATCTATTCACAAGTATATTCAAATCTTGATTTACTCACCACTGCTTTCCCTTGATTTTCTAAAATAATATTCATTGCAGTCGGAAAACCTTGTTCGTTATAAGTTGTTTCTCTCGCTGTACGTATATCTGGCACTTCTTTAAATTCTAAACTTTGAATCGTGTAGAATTTCGTACCAATAATATTATTATTCCCAAAAGGAATAAAATTATAAAGCGGTCGCAATAACCAATATAATCCTATATCAGGAATTCCCTCAAAAAAATTACGTTTATCATCGAATGTATGCTCATTGACAGTGGCGGGGCTTCCAAAATCTGCCCGTGTAATTCTGAACGGATTTCCTTTCGCATCATATTCAATCGAACGATTCAAGCCAACAAGATTTAAACTAATGGCTCCTGTTGGTCTATTTTTTTCGTCATATTCCAATATAATTTCATTTACTTGAACATTATTTGTCAATTGAATAACTTTTTCAACATTTCCTTTTGTGCTATAAACAAAGTTAAAAAGAATAATTCGACTCAAATTCGACTCATCCCGAATCCGAGAAATCTTACCTAAAGCATCAAATTCATAAAAAATCCTTTGTCTGGCTGTTGTATCAACCCCATTTCGGAGGTCATAGCTGTAAATTTTTTCTATTCGATTATTTTTGATTGAAATCAAATCGTGATGTATCAGATTTGTTGCGGGATATTCAGTAACAAATTTTGTTAACCGACATACTGGTAATTGCTCAGTTTTCTGACAAGACCAGCAACAAATACACAAAAAAATTATATAAATCTTAGTTTTCATACTCGAAGGGTAATTTCTTAGTACAACCAGTAATCGAACTGATTTGTTAGATATGCCTTACTATCTTGCTATTCTTTTCAAAAGAAATTCGGCTTGGTATCAAAAAAACTTATTGACTAACCATTCAGGCAATAATTTTAATACTAAGGCAATGAGTTGATAACGACGAGTGATGTAAGCTACTTTCTTTTTAGCCGCTATGGCATTCACTATTTGTTGGGCAGCTTTTTCTGGAGTTGCTACCCAAAACATTCCTTTATTTTGCTTCGTCATGGGCGTATCG
>JAIYBU010000231.1 GCA_027488335.1 Cytophagaceae bacterium | reverse complement strand
TTTTTAAAGTTTATTTATGTCGAATTGATTCGGCTTAGTAAGCGATTTTAATCGCAGTGTAATATAATTAAAAAAATGACAAATATTTCAAAATACATCGACCATACATTACTGAAACCAACGGCCACAGAAATGGATTTCAGAAAATTATGTGAGGAAATATACCAAAATAGCTTTTATTCGGCTTGTGTACCGCCATTTTATGTAAGTTTCGTAAAAGAACTACTCGAATACAGCGATGCCAAAGTTTGCACGGTTATTGGTTTTCCGTTGGGGTATTATTCAACCGAAACAAAAATTGCAGAAGCTCAAAAAGCATTAGTTGATGGAGCTGATGAATTAGATTTAGTAATGAATATCAATGCCTTCAAATCAATGGCTTACGAAACCGTAAAACAAGAAATAAAGTCATTGGCAGAAATGGCACATGACAAGAACGCCTTGCTAAAAGTTATCATCGAAACTGCATATTTGGATAATTTTGACATCAGAATCGCCTGCGAAATCTGTGAAGAAGCTGGTGCTGATTTTGTGAAAACATCAACAGGTTTTGCCCCTAAAGGTGCTAATATTGAGCAAGTTAAACTCATGCGTGAAGTGTTGCCGAGTAATATTCAAATCAAAGCATCGGGTGGAGTCCAGACTTATGAGCAAGCCATGGCTTTTATCGAAGCAGGAGCAACTCGACTCGGAACTTCATCGGGTGTGGCTATTGTGAGTGGGGGTGTTGGGTATAGTGGGTATTGATTTTTGTATATTCGTAGTGCAGAAGTTATGGCACATCTCAAGATGTGCCATAACTATTTTATAAAAATATCTATTTCTCCATCAAATTACCTAATAAAACATCAGGAGCAATCATCACTCTTGTGCCAGTTTCGGCATTTTCAAGGTTCAGAACGCCACGTGGGCAAACTGCTGAACAAACGCCACAACCCACACACGACGAACGCACTATGTCTTGTCCTTTTTGAGCGTAAGCTCGCACATCAATGCCCATTTCGCAGTGCGTTGAGCAGTTACCACACGAAATACACTGTCCTCCGTTGGTCGTAATTCTAAATTTAGATTTGAATCGTTGTATTATTCCAAGATAAGCCGCCAGCGGACAACCAAATCTGCACCAAACTCTATTACCCATTAGTGGATAAAAACCTGTACCAACAACACCCGAAAATATTGAACCAATCAAGAAGCCATAGCTTGATTTTAGGCTTTCGGTAGGAATAAAACCGAGTAGGTTATAACTACCAGTAAAGTAGGTGTAAAGCACGCCGATTGTCATGATAATGGCAAATGCCAAAACTCCATGAATGAGGTAGCGTTCTATCTTCCAAGCCTTCAGAGATTTGTCAGAAAGTTGCCTGAATGGGTCGCCCAGAGTCTCGGCTAATCCACCACAACCACAAACCCATGAACAGTACCATCGTTTCCCAAAGAAATAAACCATTACTGGTACACCAACTACAAAAAGTACAATTCCCCAAATCAATAAAAATATACCAAATGTACCGCCAGCAATCAATTTATCAATTCGGTAGTTAAAGAAAAATGAATAGTCGAGTGGCCACATATTTTTCAAATCGGCCGATGGTAAATTGAGATTTGACATGATTTCGGGCAAAATGAACGCAATGCAAGTCTGAAAAAACATGATGGATAAAGTCCTGAAAATCTGATATTTAGAATGACGATACCTGATAATATATCTAATCCCCATCACTAAAACAGAAATTGTATATAGAAAACCATACATAAACCAACGGCTTGCTTCACCACCGTTGATGAGTTTACTCACAGGGTCAACAAGCATTGTCCAGTTAGCGATGTATTGCGGTTTGAAATATAGAGCAATGTAGAATACTATTAAAAAAGTACCAATGCTAATACCCAACCATTTACGTGTCATGGCAGGATTGAAGTAAATGCCATCGTTTTTGATACCCGCAGGTTTTTGTATCTCAGGAAGTATAAAAAGCAACGCCCCGATGATGGCCAGTCCAAAAGTCAGTAAAAACATAAGGCCTTTATTATCAGTTAAATACCCATTGGCAGATGCTTTTACGATTGATAGGATTGTATCTTCATAAATCTTTTTATCCCATGCTTGTTGGGCATTATAAACTTTATTTAGTTGATTTATTCCCTCCGATAACTCGGAAGCGAATGTATATGAATTTGAGTAATTTTGGTCAATCATTGAAGCCAGCTCAATTTTGGCATCGAGGAGTGCATCTTCTTTGAAATTTTTCTCCAAAATTTCGTTAGTCAATTTATAATTATTCATGCCCAAAGTGCCGATAAAGAGCCCAAATGCAGCAAGAAAGATGAAGAGTCCGAGTTTTTGTAGCATGGCTTGTGAGATTTACGAATGACGATTTACGAATGGTAACTTTGAGAAAATCCCTTTTTTTGATTTTAATATTAAACTGCTACCAGTTTCAGCGTTGTATTTTTCTAATATTTCTTTTTCATACTGTTTGAAAAATTCGGGGTCGAAGTTGGCTGTTGGAAGGTTTTCTAAAACATATTCGATACTTTTACCCGATGTAATCCACTCGTCCCAAACTTCGTGTCGCATTCTGATACCGAAAGTATTCACACCCATAACAGCCTTCGGGTCGGTACGCCGCAGCGGGAGTTCCGCACTATTAGCTTGATAGTTAATTCTTACGCAAATTTTGCCCGAAGAATGCTCCCAATAAAAAGTTTTCGTATCAGATGGCAGTTCGGCGGGAACTTGTCCATAAGTTTGGTACTCAATATCAAAGAATTTGGCAGAATTAAAGAAAATTCCAGGTTGATATTTGGTTGGCTTTCCACAAATAGTTCTGGCTACGGTTTCGCCCATGATTCGGCCTGTGTACCAAATTTGTTCAATATTTTTGCGGTCTTTTTGTGGGGTTTCGTGTTCGGCACAATCGCCAATGGCATAAACATCAGGAATATTTGTTTCGAGATATTCATTTACCAAAATTCCACGATTGAGTTTTATACCGCCCACGCCCAACACAAATGCAGGTTTTTCTCGGCCAATCATATTGCCTTGTGGTACTTTCAACAAAGCAATATTCGGGCTTACACCAACTGTCAAACCCACAAATTGGCATTCGATTTCATCACCAGATTTTGTTCGTATAGCTTTTACTTGCCCATTTTCATCGCCAATAATTTCATCTAATTCACTTGAAAATTGCAAGTTTATATGATTTTCGGCAATGTGTCTCGAAATCAAGGCTGATTCTTCGGGTGGCATTACGGTATTCCAAAAGCTACTTTCTCGCACTAAAAATGTAACATCAATTTCTCGTGAATGAAGCATTTCTGCCAATTCTACACCAATCAATCCGCCACCCACAATGACTGCTTTTTTGATTTGAGGAGTCATCTCCTGCAAAGACTCTAAATCTTGGTAGCTGTAAAGCCCCTGCACACCTTTGAGGTTTTGGCCTTTCCAACCAAACTTATTAGGTGTAGAACCAAGAGCTAAAATCAATTTATCATAGCTGATTGAGCCACCAATTTTGGCTTCTTTGTCATTGTCATCGTTGGGGAGTCTGAAATATAATTTCTTTTCTTCAAAATCAACGGTTTTAACCCATGCACGTTTCAACTCAATACGGTTTTTCTCCCAAAACCAATCCTCATAGGGTTTTGTATGCTCAAATTTCATGTGTCCCATATAGACGTACATGAGAGCAGTGCGAGAAAAAAAATGGTCAGTTTCGCCCGAAATGACAGTAATTTTGCAATCAGATTGCTTTCTGATGTGTCGAGCGGCCGTAATTCCACTGATACCATTTCCGATAATAACAACGTGTTCCATGAGGATTGAATTTGTGAAACAATTCTTTTACAAAATTGTGGATTTTGAAAATGTTAATTTGTCAGCTAACCGACTAAATATATGAAGAAGTTTTGGGATTAGTTTGTAGAGCAATTTTCCAAATTGCCTGAGACTTTTACAATTTGGAAAATTGTGTTACGATTCATTTCTCAGGTAAATGTACTTCGGCCATCATACAGCGTGCCGACCCACCACCACAAGTTTCAATCATGTTTAGGTCAAAGTGCTGAATAACCGCATATTCTTCGAGTTCGAGTATTTGTGAGCGGTTCAGCGAATTATAAGCTGTTGTTGACATTACGAGCAAATTATGCCCTTTCAAACTCTTGACCAACAACATGTTTCCCGCAAATTGATTCATTTGGTCGAGCGAAATCTCAACCACGTTTTTTCCACTGTTAGTTAAAGATTCTTTCACTAATAAACGTTCATCTAAATCTGGAATTGATTCTAAGCAAATTACAGCGAATGTATCACCCACGCACATCACCACATTTGTGTGATAAACTTCTTTGTCGTGAGCATCTACCGACGTAAATTTCACTAATTTGTAATTCATTTGCTTAGCCCAAGCATCCAAAACTTCGGCATTGGTTCGGGGCGAAATACAAGCATAAGAGGTGCGGTGCATTCGGTCGAGAACCATACTTCCTGTGCCTTCAAGGAACTTATTTTCTTTCTCGAAATGCGTGAAATCAAGCACGACTTCTACATGAAACTTCGTGCGTAAATCGTCAATGATGTCGTTTCTACGCTCCAGACGGCGGTTTTCTGCTTGCATTGGATATAAACAAACTTTGCCCGAATGATGAAATGAAATCCAATTATTCGGAAAAATGCTATCAGGCGTGTGTGGCTCAAGGGTATCGTCATAGACCATCACATTTACGCCCGCAGCTCGGAGCTGGCTCACCATCGCATCAAATTCGTGGAGGGCTGCTTCTTGCGTAATAGTATTTGTGAAAGATTTAGCTTTTGTGTCTTGAAAAGCATTACTTTCGGCGGTTTGCTCATTAAAAGCAAAATTCACTGGCCGAATCATTAATATGTTTGAAGTAGTCTGTGCTTGCATAATCAATATAGTTTTGAATGATAGAATGAGTGCCACAATGGATATTGAATGATAGAATAAAAGAGAACTTTATAATTCAGAACGATAGGAATGAATATTTACTAATTCTATCATTCGCTCATTCAAAATTGACGAAGTATTGGCATACTCATACAATGTGAGCCACCTCTGGCTCTTGAAAGTTCGGCCGATGGCAACATAATAATCGTGTCGGTCAAGGTTTCGGGCGAAAGCTCATTTTTTTCAAACTTTTCGAGCAATTCTGCCGCTCTGATTGTCTGAAAACCTGCTTCACGGAAAGCTTCTGCAGTTTTATCATTTCGGTCGTAGCCGATAGCCACGCCTTCTTTCACAACCAATAGATTGCACGAATCAGTCCATTGTTCTCTGGCACCATACGGAAACTCATTATTGCCCGAATATACAAACCTTATAGGCTCATAACAATTCAAATCATCTTTTGTTATCGACGAAAGCAAGTCTTCAAGATTAGCAAAATCTTTTACTTTTACGCCATCATCTTTATTGATAAATTGTTTGATTGTTAGTTTTTCATAACTGGGTTGCTGACCCAGTTCTTCCCAAATTGATTGTTTTTCTACTTCTTCTTGAATTCTACCGAGAGAGCCAAGTAGTACCCAAACATTGCGTTTGATTTGCGTAAAAACAGTATCAATGTGCATATAATCACGTTTTTGCGGAATTTTCACAATCGTAACCTTCTGCACTACGTTTTTCTCGAATAATAAATCAATGGCTTGTTTGGCGGCTTCAACCGAGGTTCGTTCGCTTACACCAATCAGTAGATGATTTGGAGCAATCATCATCACATCGCCACCTTCGAGTGTATTTAGGCGGCCTTCTTGCTCTTCTTCGGGCAATAAAAAATGATTTTCGTCTTCTGTAATTTCAATGATTTTTCCTTGTAAATCTTTAAATAGGGCATGATTAAAGAAAACATATTTTGCCAAAAGCGATTCTCTTGTTCGAGCGTATTTGGCGGGTTTGTTGAGCAGTAAATGGTCGTTTACCACTATACCAATATCACGAGTAAAAATTAAATTCGGAATTGGTGGAAAAAGCATTTTATTATTCGGTAAAATGCCCGTTATTAATACCTTGGCCAAATCAATGTTAGACATTTGTGCCATTTCGTTCTGAAATTGATACGAACATTCTTCAACGGCACAAACCGCCGCAATGAGTTGTGTACGTACAGCAGGCATTTTCAGAATATCAGAGAGCAATTTCTCGAATTCAATGACTTTATCAGAGTTGAAATATTTTTTGTTAGAAGGCTTATAAAAATCGCGAGTTTTGTCGGCATCAATACGTTTGAGTTTTCCTTTAACCTTATCAGTATCCAGAAAATATAGCAAGATTTTTACGTAAAAATCATATTCATCTCGACGCATGGTTTCGAGATGCACGATGTCTTCAAATAACCAATCTTGGGCTTTTGATGGTACAACTTTGCCCAAACCGCTGTCTGGACTATGAATAATGAGGCGACTCAACGTGCCTACTTCGGATGATACAAATATATTATCGTTCATTATTTTCGAGAAATTAAGATGTAGAAATTAGGTTTTAGATACTGGAAATACAGGAGTTTGGAATTTCTGAAAAGGAAATGATAAGAAAAAGATTCCTTGAATAGCAAGTTTTAGAATAAACAAAAGTATATTCTAAAAATCTAATCCCTAACTCATAAAACCTGAAAAATTAGTAAAAACCAAAATTGGCCATAAAGGCAAGTAACTGAAAGAAGAAAATCGAAACTCGGTGCGGTTTACAAAAATGTCGATACAGCCCCGTAGGATTATCGCTACAGTTTTCGACCAAGTAAAGGTTATTTAGGGCTATATTTTTTTGTATTACTACCATACAGTGTCGCAATATTACAAATCATTACACTTATTTCAAAAAAAATTGAGTAAAATTCCTAATATACAATGTTCAGTTTTGAAGATTCTTGGCTATATTTTTTAGCTACGACTTGTTGTATATTGATGAGTTTTTATAAAAGTAACTAATGATATTCTTGATAATATAAAACAATTTCATCAATCCAAAATGCCAATTTGTTTACTCGAAGTAAAGCATAGTCGACGTTAAGTTTTTTTCTTCATAGTTTTTTAGTAGCATCTGAATCGTATGTTTCGGTAAATGTCATTTTGCTCGAAAGTCACCCCGAGTTTTCCTTTCCGCTTACATTGTTTCGACGCTCACTAAGCAAAATTTAAAAATACAACTCATTCATTTATTATAAACCTGTTAGTATGTGGGTTTTGTTATCGGTTTTGGTGCGATGAAACCCATTGTTTATTTGAGTTTTCATTGACCACCAACTAAACCATCGAAGCCAGCGTTTTATTGGTTGATATTTGCGGTTTTATATCCATTACTGAGAAAGAAACGCCAATCTCAATAATAAATAAAAATAAAGCTTTACCCGTAAAGGTTTATGAAGTAGTTTCTTGAAAATATATAAAAAATCCAAGAAAAAAGGAACAACTATGCTTTATTTAGAGTTATTATAATTAAGAATAGCATCTTGGCTATTTTGATTGTATCTTTGCAAATTATTTGCAGACTGAAACATTCTTTCTATAATTTCATTTTGCAAGCTTTTATTTAGTTTATCATACAGTAATAAAAATAAAAATGCTCACTATCAGTAATTTACACGCCAGAATTGAGGAAAAAGAAATATTACGTGGAATCAATTTAGAAATCAAGCCAGGTGAGGTACATGCTATTATGGGGCCAAACGGCTCTGGTAAAAGCACATTAGCTTCGGTTTTGGCAGGTCGTGAAGACTACGAAGTGACCGACGGTTCGGTTACTTTCAACGGCAAAGATTTACTTGATTTAGCTCCCGAAAAACGTGCTGCTGAAGGTATTTTCTTAGCATTCCAATATCCTGTTGAGATTCCTGGTGTTACAACCATCAATTTCTTGAAAACAGCTCTCAACGAAATTCGTAAATATAACGGTCAAGAACCACTCGACGCTGCTCAGTTTTTGAAGCGTATGAAAGAAAAAGCAAAATTGGTAAAAATCGACGATGCTCTTTTAAAACGCTCACTCAACGAAGGTTTTTCGGGTGGAGAAAAAAAACGTAATGAAATTTTTCAAATGGCAATGCTTGAGCCATCGTTAGGACTTTTGGACGAAACTGATTCAGGTCTTGATATTGATGCTCTTCGTATTGTTGCCGAAGGCGTAAACCAATTGCGTGATGGAAAACGTTCGTTCGTGGTCGTAACTCACTACCAACGCTTGCTTGATTATATTGTTCCAGATTTCGTACACGTACTTTACAAAGGTCGTATCGTAAAATCGGGAACAAAAGAATTAGCTCTCGAATTGGAAGAAAAAGGCTACGATTGGATTAAAAACGAAGTTGATGCTCTTGAAGTGGCGTAATGTTCAATGATAGAATTTTAATAGTTACTCATTCTATTATTCAAACGTAGTTTTATGCAAAAAATTCAAGTTAAAGATAGTCCGAAGCCCGTGGGGCATTATTCACAAGCGATTGTGAGTGGTGGGCTGCTTTTTACTTCGGGAATTTTGCCGATAAAAATCAAAAATGCCGAAAAATTGCCAATTGAGTCGAGTATTGAAGAGCAATTAAAAGTTGTCTTTGATAACCTGACGCAGATTTTGCATGAAGTAGGTTTAAATTCTGAAAATGTAGTAAAAACTACGGTTTACATCTCAGGAGAAGAAAATTGGGGAATTGTAAACGAACTTTATGCAACGTTTTTCGGAGAACATCGCCCAGCTCGTTCAATCATTCCAGTGCCTGAATTACATTTTGGATATAAAGTAGAAGTAGAAGCAATTGCTGAATTGTAGAACAATTTTCCGAAACTGTTCGGAGAAATGGATATAGAAAATTTTGAATAATGAGTTCGATAGAAAATAAAGACACTTCAAGTCTAAAAGCAGAATTAATCGCTGATTTTCAGTTATCACAAGCAAAATTGAATGGAAAAGCCGCTTTGCCTATTCATCAATTGCGTGGTGAAGCAATGCAAAATTTCGATAAATTAGGTTTTCCAACCATTCGTCATGAAGAATGGAAATATTCGAATGTAAGTAATTTAGTAAAACAAACATTCGATTTTCATACAAAAACCGATTTTAACCAAGCCGACCTTGATAAAATTCCGTTGCCACATCTTACTGGAAACGTTTTATATTTTATTAACGGTGTCTACAATGCCGAACTTTCGCAGATTACTACGGCCGAAAATAAGTTAAAAGTTATTCCATTTTCGGAAGCACTGGCTCAACAACCTGAATTAATCGAAGGGTATTTTGGTAAGTATGCCAATTACGAAACCGATGCTTTCACTGCTTTAAATACTGCTCTGGCCAATGATGGAGTTGTGGTGCAAGTAGCTGATAATAAGATAGTTGAAGAGCCAATTATTTTAAGATTTATCTCGGATGTACGTTTGGCAAATATTGGTTCACAACCCCGCAATTTAATTGTGGTGGGCAAAAATTCTCAAGTAAAAATTGCTGAGGCGTATCGCACAGTGGGCGAAGGGGCTGCGTTTGTAAATACTGTTACTGAAATCATTGTTGATGAGTCGGCAATGGTTGATTACTATAAAGTGCAAAGCGAAAGTGATAAATCGTATCACATCGGTACGACGCAAGTTTACCAAAAAGGACGTAGTTATTTTTATGCTGCAACGGCAACCTTGAATGGTGGTTTCGTAAGAAACAACCTCAATGTAGTGCTTGATGGCGAGCATATCGAAAGTCATTTGTATGGTTTATATGTGCCCAATGGCAAACAACACGTTGATAATCATACAGTTGTTGACCATAGAAAACCAAATTGTGAAAGCCATGAGCTTTACAAAGGGATTTTGATGGATAAATCGACGGGAGTTTTCAATGGTAAGATTTTTGTGAGAGAAGATGCTCAAAAAACAAACGCTTACCAAAATTGCCGTAATGTGGTAACTTCTGATGAGGCAACCATGAACACTAAGCCTCAGTTAGAAATTTGGGCAGACGATGTAAAATGTTCGCACGGAACGACTACTGGACAATTGAACGACGAAGCTATTTTCTATATGCAGTCTCGTGGTATTCCAAAAAAAGAAGCGATTCGTTTACAACTTTTAGCCTTTGCACAAGATGTGGTTACACAAATCAAGATTGATTCAATCAGAGAATATATCGAAGAACTGATTTTGGATAAATTGCAAGGAGCTTGATAGAATGATTTATATTGGAAAGCCTCATAATCTATTGATTATGAGGCTTTTTTGTTTATATTTACTTCAAAATTTCTACCGAAATCTTGCTATCTGCATAGATACGATGTGTTGCTTTCTGAAAATCATTTTCCTCGGCTTTGTAGATATTTGGCACATACTTTTGCGGATTTATATCAAATAATGGGAAGGCCGTTGATTGTACTTGAATCATAATTTTATGACCTTTTTTGAATGTATGTAAAACATCTTGTAGGCGGAAATTAATATCAGTTTTTTTATTTGCCACCAAAGGTTGTGGTTTAGAAAATGAATTACGGAAACGAGAACGCATAATTTCACTGCGTACCATTTGCTGGTAGCCACCCAACGTAATGTGTTTAGGTGTATATGGAGAATTTGGTTCATCTCCAGGGTAAACATCAATTAATTTAACAAAAAAGTCTGCGTCTGTTCCTGTGGTTGAGATTTTAAGGTTTGCCATGATTTCGCCGCCGAACGTGACATCTTCTGTCAAAACGTCGGTTTCGTAAGTCATCACATCTGTTCTGCGACCAGCAAAACGTTGGTCTTCGCTCATATAGTTTCTTGGACTAAAACCTGTAATTTGCTTTGGGTCTTCAGTATATGGTACTGGTTTTGATGGGTCAGAAATATATTCTCCGAAACCTTTTCCTGTCATTTGATTGGATAGTGTACCGTTTGGATTTAAATAAAAATTAACTTTTTGGGAGGTTTTAACTGGAAACTCTGCAAATTCACGCCATTCTTTCTTACCCGTATCAAATAAATAAGCTTCTGGCAAACCTGTTTTTCCATCGCCCGATTCTTTCAAAAAGTGTTTGAAGAATTTCATTCAGGGGTATGCCATATGGGGTTTATGATTAAATTTAATTTATTCAAATTTAATTTATAATCAAATTTATTAATATTTTTAATTTAAAATAAATTATCTAATTATATTACTCT
>JAIYBU010000132.1 GCA_027488335.1 Cytophagaceae bacterium | reverse complement strand
TATTTAATTTGTCCATTCAAGATGATGTATTTCACTTCTTTATCTTTCGTTAGCAAGAAACTCGCTGTTTCATCGAGGTTAATTTCTTGATTTTGTATTTCTTTTTCTGACACTTTATATTTCTGCAAAACTTGCGGAAATTCTTTTAATAAACTCACCGTCAAGCCTTTAGCATCAATTTCTTTGAGTCCCCAAAAAGTGGAAAGGTCTCCGAGGTCTTCTATAACGCTCGAAAGCACAAAATCAGTAGCATTGTTGATGTTTTTTTCGCTGAGATTAATGCCAATATCTTTGATGATGGTTTTGCCATTTTGCACAAATTCAGCATTACGAATGAGTAGGTCAAATATGTAGCGGTCGTTATTTGGAATGGCTTCGTAAGTTTTTAACTCAAACTTATTGTAAGATTCCTCTGAAATAGCCTGTAAACCTGTCAGAATTGCCACAAAATTGAGTTTTCTGATAAATTGCTTTTCCGTATCTTCTTTATATCCACCCGATTCAATCAAAATCAGACTACTTCCCCATTTGGCGATATTATCACCAAAAGCCCGTGGTTCGTGGTCGTCGTTCCAACGACCTAAATGTCCAGGTATGAATTGTTGTAGAGATTCGTGCATGCCACAAATGACTTGCATGGCTCGTGTGCGGGCAGGATTCCATTCTTTTGCATAATTGTATGACGTTGGCAAAAACGAAATCGTTGCTTGCTTTCCGCTTGCTCCTGCACTGTATTTGGTATTTTTATCGTGTAAATTAAACGAAAATTCAGGGCGAAGGTCGTCTTGTAATGTCTTCAAAATTCTGCCTTCGGGGGTTTGAAACCGTAGTGCATCACGGTTCATATCTATGTCGGTAGCCGTGCGTCTTTGAAACCTTTCTGCCCCATCGGGGTTAAGCATTGGTACGAAATAGAGTGTACAACTCTCTAAAATTTTGCTTCTTAAGGCATCAAATCCGTCGTTTTTACCTTGAAAGAAATTAAAAATATCAAACAAAGCCATCGTGGCGGTAGCTTCATCGCCGTGCATTTGCGACCACAACAAAACCTTAGTTTTGCCACTTCCCATCTTGATTTGATAGATATCTCGTTCTTCAAATGATTTTCCGACTTTCACGACCGAAAAAGGTAATTTTTCTATCAACGGAACAATATCTCGGTGCTTAAAACGGCGTTTCGTGAGGCTCTTTTCTTTGATTTGTTCGTGAATTTCGAATAATTGTTTTGAAAAATCTGGGAGTTTTGACTGTGCAGTGGCTGACATATTGGTTAGAAAAGTGATAATTACCGAAAGCACAAAGGTAAGGCGTTTGTGAAGAAGTACCATAAATTTAACAGAATATCGTGGGCAAAACGCAAGTTAAAGATTTCTGAGTTTATTTACCAACGCCACAAGTTCTTTTGGTGGATTATTGTGGTCGAAAGTAGGCGACTGGTACTTTCTTTCTGCTGTAACTACTTCAATCGTTGCTTGTAAGGCGGCAGCATTTTTTGTCCTTTTTCTCGATATAAATTTAAATTTGGAAAGCTCTTGCAGCTTAATTACTGCACAAATCTTCATGAGTTCGTTCCAGTCTTCGGCAGACAGTTTTTTCTTGAAAGTAATTGAGTTTTCGTCTAAGGTATATTCGTTGGGGGTAATTGTAATTTCTCTTCTGAAACCACGTGTCGATTCGTTGAGAGCAATTGAGGCTATTTTCTGTGAGAATCCCTCGAAGGCAAGCAAAAATAAAGAAATAAAAAATGGAGTTTTCATACGATTAAGTAAAAATTAGTCTACTAATTCAGGACAAAATAATATTTAAAAAAGTAGAAAACCTGCTTTTCGAGATTAGAATTTAGGAGTCTAAGTAAATTCTAATATTGTAAGCATTAATACTCAATTTTTTACTTACTTACCACAGCATTTCTTGTATTTTTTGCCACTTCCGCAAGCACACAAATCATTTCGGTTTTGAGAAGAGTTAAGAGATTTAGTGCCGCCAATTATTCCGCTCAGATAATACCATTTGCCATTTTCTTTGACAAAAGTAGATTTTTCGTGATGCGTTTGAAGCGTACCTGTATCATTAACATAAGAGGCTTTAAATTCAACTTCACCATCTTCTTCGTTGAATTTTCCTTTTCTTGTGGCAATTACTTCCAGTTTTTGCCATTGATTGGCCATTGCCCATGCTCGAATATCGGCTTCATCGAAGTTTTTCTGTTGAGTTGGGTAAGTCGTTGCTATCAAATATTTCACATCAACCACCACATAAGCCGAGTATCTCGAACGCATCAATTGTTCGGCAGTTCGGGCAGGTTTTTCACCCTTAATTATTGGTTCGCAACAGTCGGAAAATGGTTTCGCTTCGCCACAGTAGCACATAAGTAATTCAGACAAGAGATTTCAGGCAATAGCTAAGTATTCATGCCACAAAGTACGTCAATAAATTAATTAAAAAATACTTCATCGACAAAAAACCATCCTTTTTGTCCTTTACCAGGATGCCAAACAGGAAGTTTTGCCACTGGTTTTATAACTAATTTTATCATTTTATATGAGCCTTGAACAAGCGGAATTTGTAGCCCCAGATTGGCATTTCCTTCCATTTTTTCGGCTTGTTTTGGCATAACTTTCTGTATCATTTTTAAATCGGATTTGCTATTTCCAGCCCAAACTTCAACAGCCAAAGGCGGCATGATAAACGAATCCATCTTTTGTAAATGACTGATGGTTAGACCTTTGATTGGTTGAACTTTCTTAAACTCAAACAATCCCACAAATTCTTTTTCACGATACCCCAACCATGCTTTATCGCCAAAATTATCAGTTGGCCCTTTTTTCAAATCATTTAGTGTACTTCCTCCTTTACCCGAATACTTTGGGTCGGGTGAGTTGAGCAAATAGACACTATCAGCCACAAAACTCGACTTAAAAAAGCTGTATTCAACTTTTCGGCTGGCGTACCAGTTTTCTTTGGTTGCAATGGCCTTAAATTTGGTGTAGCTATCAATTAGGATGGGTTTTTCATAAATATTTACCGTTGTTGAGTCTGGCTCAGAACCATCAAGCGTGTAGCGAATCTTCACATTTTTGAGGGTGTGTTTCAGCGTAATTGGTGTATTGGTTTTGATAATAAAGTCTTCATTGACCAAAATTGGTGGATTAAGTTGCAGAATCTCATTTGGGTTGTCAATCCCGCCTCTATCAAATTTAATCTTACTATATTTCTTTCCCAGTTCTGTTACAGCTGCTTCGTCAATGTTTGTATTCCACACAAAAATCTCTTTTAATTTCGGCAAATCAAGTATTTTTTGAAGGTTAACTTTAGAAATTTTCGTTCCCGCCAAAGCGACAGACTCCAAATTCGTACATTTCTTGAGTTGTTCTAATGAATTTCCTGTAATATCGGTTTGATTGAGAATGAGTTTTTCGAGATTCGGAAAATTGGTCATTAGAGCCAAATCTTCATCTTTTATAGGCATTTTCGATAGATTTAATATCACCAATTGCTCGCCTACTTTTGATAGATTTTCTAACACTTTTCGGTCGAATTTCTTACTGACAAAGAAATCGGCCTGCAATGCGGGCGAACCCGTTGCCAACGGAAAAACCGAACAAAAAGGCGTGTTTACGGCCGCTAAATCTGACTCCGAAGGCATCGAAAAACTATAAACTTTGGCTTCCTTGACAGCTGATTTCGTACCGCTAAGTTTTGAAGCAATTTTCTTGGTTTCTGAACTTGCCAAATAGTTTTTAAAGGCTTTTTTCACATCTGCCCCTTCGTTTATCCACGCAGATAAAAGAGCAATTTCATCAATCGTTAGCTGTGGTTTACCTTTCGGTGGCATGTGTTCTTTGTGTTCGAGTGGTAAATTTGCTCGCTGAATAATATGACTATTCAAAGCATCGCCCACTTTCCAAATCAAACCATTTTTTCCACCTTTCAGTATCTTCTCAATACTACTCATATTGAGTTGGCCTTTGGTTTTATCGTCATTATGGCAAGCCACACATTTAGCTTCGAGAATCGGAAAAATAGCAGCTTTATACATAGGGTCATTTTCCGAAAACTGTGGAGCAGTATCCGTTTTTTTCCATGCTTCAAATAGGTAGTCTTCACCGTGTGTAATGCCTGCCCCAAAATGTCCAGCAACAGCCATGATGCCCAATAAAGCCCAACTGAAATATGTTTTTTTATTCAGTTTTTCATCAAAAACTACTACCACATAAGCCAATAAACTGACGGCTATACCCGTAAATTTATGAAACTGTAAAAGTTGTTCATCGTAGCCTCCTTCTCTGGATAGAAAGAAACCCATCAATGCCACGATTACGGCCGAAAGTGCCGTTAAAGTCAGTAAAAGCGTTCGGATAAGTTCATAACTCTTTATTTCTATTTCATTTTTCAAGAATGAAAAAAGCACCAATAATACCACAAAACCTATTGGCAGATGTAGTAATAAAGGGTGCATTCGCCCAAGTGGACTCATCCAAAGTGGAATACTTACTTGTTCTTCAAACATCAAGAAGAAAAGCAAGAGAAGATTTAAACTTAATAATAGGTAAGATGAAATTTTATAGAAACGGGTCATTGAATTATTATAATTTTGTAGGGCAATTTTTCAAATTGCTTTTTTAAAATTGCACAATTTAGAAAATTGTGTTACGCCATCAGTCCCGAAATTACATTCCCTGCTACATCGGTTAGGCGGTATCTTCGACCCAAATGTTTGTAGGTCAGTTGTTCGTGATTCAAGCCCATTAGGTGCATAACGGTTGCATGAAAATCGTGGATATGCACGGGGTCTCGCACAATGTTATAACCAAATTCATCGGTTTCACCGTAAACGATACCAGGTTTTACACCTCCGCCTGCCATCCAAATACTGTAAGCTCGTGGATGGTGGTCACGGCCATAATTATCTTTTGTAAAATTGCCTTGGCAATAGTTTGTTCGACCAAATTCCCCGCCCCAAATCACCAAAGTTTCATCCAGAAGTCCACGTTGTTTGAGGTCGGTAATCAAAGCCGCCGATGCACGGTCAACGTCTTGGGCTTGTAGTGGCATTTCGTTAGGTAAGTTTCCGTGTTGGTCCCAACCTTGGTGATACAACTGCACAAATCTTACGCCCGACTCTGATAGTTTTCGAGCCAAAAGAGCATTGGCAGCGTATGTGCCTGGCACTAAACACTCAGGGCCATACATTTTTATGATATGGTCGGGTTCTTTCGATAAATCGGTGAGTTCTGGCACGGCCGTTTGCATTCTGTATGCCATTTCATACTGCTGCACTTTGGCCTGTACTTCAGGGTCGCCGTTTTCTTCAAAACCTAAATGATTAAGCTCGGCCAGTTTATCCAACATTCTTCTTCGAGCAATTTTATCCGTGCCTTCGGGGTCGTTGAGGTACAAAATTGGGTCTTCGCCACTACTAAAAACTACGCCTTGATGCGTAGAATCTAGGAATCCATTTGTCCAAAGTTTTGAATAAACCCCTTGCCCGTTTCCACGACCACGAGAAAGCAAAACGCAAAATGCAGGAAGGTTTTTGTTTTCGCTACCCAGACCATAACTCATCCACGCTCCCATACTCGGGCGATTGCCCACTTGAGCTCCCGTTTGCAAGAAAGTGAGTGCTGGGTCATGGTTGATGGCATCGGTATTCATGGTTTTGATGATGCAAAGGTCATCAACGATTTTGGCCATATTCGGGAATAAATCACTCACCCACGCCCCCGATTGACCGTATTGCTTGAAATCAAAAAAAGAACCCATTAACGGAAACTTAGTCTGATTGGAAGTCATTCCCGTCAATCTTTGGCCATTTCGGATAGACGCTGGCAAATCTTCACCCATCATTTTGGTGAGCGTAGGTTTATAATCAAAGGTTTCGAGCTGAGAGGGAGCTCCATTCTGAAACAAATAAATTACTCGCTTGGCTTTGGGAGCAAAATGCGGCAATCCCAAAGGCAGTTGGTCGAGGTTCTCATCGCCTTTAAATAAATTAGGCATCAACAAAGAGCCTAAACCCAACGTACCGATTCCAGCAGCGGCCTTACCCAAAAAGTGTCGGCGGGTAATGTTTAGTTTATGATTGAAGAATTCGTTTTGCATAATGAATGCTAATATAATAGGTGAATATTTTTGTTTGACCCTTTCAGGGTCAGCTTATTCTCGTTTACATTTTCCACGATTTTCAATCGTGGCTATTTGAGTTTAACCACTTCGTGGTTTTCTTATCTTTGGCTAAAAGTGCGAATGGACTTTAAATAGACTTTAACTTGAATAGCTAGGTGAAACCTACGGAAAAAGATAAGGGACTAACTCTAAGCCCGAATTAGGTTAAACTCAAAATATACCTTATCAATCACCCCCTAACAATCGCCTCTTCCATATTAAAAATCATTTGGATAGTTTGCATCAAGGCGGCGGTTGCATTTTTGTCTTTTACTTCTTTGCGTTTGAATTCGCCAATGCTGAGCATTTTATCGGTTTTCTTGGCATTTTTAGCAAAAAACTCCTTTTCTGATTCAAAATATTGCGTCAAAATATCCAACTCTTTGGCTTTTGGCTTTCGACAAATGATACGTCGGAATGCCTTTTCGAGTTTAGTTTCCAACGGAATGTTTTCCAGCATCAGATTTTCGGCCAAAACCCTTGCCCCTTCCATTGTTTGTGGGTCGTTCATCATCACCAATGCTTGCAATGGCGTGTTGGTTCGGCTGCGTTGCACTTCGCACTGGTCACGATTGCTGGCATCAAAAATAAGCATGGATGGTGGCGGAACTGTTCGCTTAATAAACACATACATTCCACGGCGATAAAGGTCAGATTCATGGTCTTGTACGTATCTTGCCAACGTTCCACGCCCTGAAGTGGCTACCTCCCAAAGACCCTTTGGTTGATAAGGTTTCACACTCGGCCCACCGATTTCTTCGTTCAGCACTCCGCTACTTGCCAGCACGTGGTCACGCACATTTTCGGCAGGAAAACGCATACGAGTTGAACGAGCTAAAAAGATATTGTCAGGGTCAGTTTTTAGGTGTTTTTCTGTAATTGTTGAAGATTGTCGATAAGTGGCCGACATCACGATTTGTTTGACCAAACGCTTAATATTCCAGCCATTTTCTCTGAAATCTACCGCCAACCAATCGAGTAATTCGGGGTGTGAAGGTAGCTCGCCTTGCATTCCAAAATCACCGAGTGTTTTTACAATTCCTCGCCCAAAAAACGAGGCCCAAAGTCGATTGACATAAACTCTTGCCGTCAATGGATTACGGGCATCAAGCATCCATTTTGCTAAGCCAAGTCTATTTTTTTCTAATTTATTCGTATCAAAAGGCATGATTGACTTCGGAATACCGACTCCAACTATTTCACCGTGTGAATCATAATTTCCACGATTCAGTATATAAGTCGGGCGAACTTTCGAGCTATCTTTCATCACCATCACCATTACTTTGGCAGTATCTTTTTTATTGATAAATTTCAAGATAGAATTTACGTCTTCCGTCGTAATTTTCATATTAGGAGGGTCGGCAAATGAAGCATCAATCGTCCCGAAAAGACCCTTTTCTGGTACTTGATTAAAAAAAGCGAAGGTTCGGTAATAATCTTTCTGCGAAATCGGGTCATATTTATGGTCGTGGCAGTGGGCACACTCAAACGTGAGAGCCAAGAAAGATTTTCCAAAAGTATTGGTGCGGTCAGTCACGTATTCGATGCGATATTCTTCATCAATTACACCACCTTCTTGCGTAATTTTATGGTTACGATTGAAACCTGTTGCCAATAACATTTCTTTACTCGGATTCGGCAATAAATCTCCTGCCAATTGCCAAGTCAAGAATTTACTATATGGATAATTTGAATTGAACGCATGAATTACCCAATCTCGCCACGGCCACATCGTTCGGAGTCCATCATCTTGATACCCGTGCGAGTCAGCATAACGAGCCACATCGAGCCATGAAATGGCCATTTTTTCACCAAAATGCTTGTTTCTTAGCAATTCATCAACCATTTTTTCGTAGGCATTGGGTGAATTATCTTTCAAGAAACGCTCCTGCATTTCGATGCTTGGCGGCAAACCAACGAGGTCGAAACTTACACGTTTTAGTAGGCGTTCTTTGTCGGCTTCTTCGTTGGGTTTTAAGCCTTTTTCGTCCATTTTGGCATACACAAAATGGTCAATTTCGTTCTTTACCCAATCTTCGTCGGCCTCGGGCAATTTTGGTTTCTGTGGGGTAATAAACGCCCAGTGAGGCTTATATTTAGCTCCTTGTTTAATCCATTTTGCAATTAATTCGACTTCGTGTGGGCTTAGTTTTAAGTTCGATGATGGCGGGGGCATCAGCACCGACGTATCTTTGGAAATGATTCGCTGATAAACTTCCGATTGCTCTAAACTTCCAGCCACAATCGCATGGGCCTTTGGATTATCTTTAAGGGCAGCATACGCACCTTCGGGAGTATCAAGACGTAAATTAGCTTCTCGTTTATTGACATCGGGGCCGTGGCATTTGAAGCAACGGTCGGAGAGAATCGGACGTATATGAAAATTGTAATCAACCTCGTCGGGAATTTTTGCAGTTTCTGCGGCAGAGGAAGATGTACAATTCCACACAATAGTGGCCAAACTTATGCTCGTAAGCAGTAAAAAGACAAAAGTTTTAGCCTTAAAAACTACACTTTTCATCGGTTAGTAAATCGGGTTATACAAATAGAATAGTAAAGATGTTTTTTTTATAAATTGATTATAAAAACCAATTATTAAAAAAATTTAATAAAGATAAGAATTAAAAATACAAAAGTATCAATTCTATAAAAAAAACTTAAACTTCTTATAATTGTACAATTTGTAGTTCTTCCACGAAATGACCAATCAAATAAAAAAACTACCTTAAAAGCCCTATTTAATATTAACTTTGTCTTGAAAAAGATATTTTAGGTAAATTATTACAGAATGAACCTCCAACAGTTAGAATATATAGTAGCGGTTGATAAACATCGTCATTTTCAGCGAGCGGCCGACGAATGTTGCGTCACGCAGGCAACGCTGAGTATGATGATAAAAAAACTTGAAGAGGAGTTAGAGGTGATTCTTTTCGATAGAAGTAAACAGCCCGTTGTTCCGACCGAAACAGGTAAAGAAATAATCACGCAAGCAAAGGTTATATTAAAGGAAACTTCATATCTAAAACAACTCGCCAATGATACGAAAGCCGAAGTAAAAGGCCAAATCAGAATCGGAATTATTCCTACGCTTGCACCCTATCTTTTGCCATTGTTTTTATATAATTTATTAAAAAACAATCCACAGCTAAAAGTCAAAGTCAGCGAACTAAACACCGACCAAATTGTAGAACAACTCGAAAAAGACCATTTGGATGTTGGTATTTTGGCTACGCCCATCAATATTGAAGGCTTGAAAGAATATCCGCTTTTTTATGAAAAATTGGTTGTTTTTGTTTCAGATAAAGAAACTACGCTCAAGAAAAAATTTATCTTACCCGAAGAAATTGATGTAAATCGGCTTTGGTTATTGGAAGAAGGACATTGTCTTCGTTCGCAAATGATGAATTTGTGCGAATTGCGTAAGAAAAACACCGATTTTAGTAATCTCGAATACGAAGCTGGAAGTATAGAATCATTATTAAAAATCGTGGAAATGAACAACGGGATTACGGTTGTTCCTGAATTGGCCGTAATTAACTTTGATGCCAAACAAAAAAAACAGATACGAGAGTTTAAAGCCCCCGTGCCAGTACGTGAAATAAGTTTGGTTACATACCGACATTTTGTAAAAACTAAACTACTCGAAGTTTTAGCCGATGAAATAAAAACAGGTGTTGAAGCTTTTATTCCGCAGCAAAATGATAAGCAGTTTGTGGTGGAGATATGAACGTTAAATGAAAAAATCATCATAATGAAATATCACCGCGAATCAGGAGATTTACTCCACAAAAAAGGCCGCAAATTTAATTTGCAGCCTTTTTTTATATTTATGAAACGACCTTCTCAGTTCGTTAGGTATGTAAGAAAAATCAAAAGTCTTCATCCATTGAGAACGCCATGTCAGTCTTTTGCGACATCACACCTGCTTTTTGGTATTCGCCCACACGCTTCTCGAAGAAATTGGTTTTTCCTTGCAACGAAATCATATCCATAAAATCAAATGGATTGGTTGCGTTGTAAGTTTTATCTAAGCCAAGCGATTCGAGCAAGTGGTCGGCTACAAACTCTATGTATTGGCACATCAATTCGGCGTTCATACCAATCAACGATACTGGCAAGGCATCGGTTACGAACTCTTTCTCAATTTCAACCGCATCACGTACTAAATTATACACTTTTTCGGCTGGATATTTATTTTGAATATATTGCGTATAAAGCAAACAAGCAAAATCACGGTGTAAGCCTTCGTCACGAGAGATAAGCTCGTTTGAGAAAGTCAAACCTGGCATTAATCCACGTTTTTTCAACCAGAAAATAGAGCAGAACGAACCTGAGAAGAAAATACCCTCCACTACGGCAAAGGCCAATAAACGGTCAATAAAATTTCCATTATCAATCCATTTCAAAGCCCAGTCGGCTTTTTTCTTCACGCATGGAATATGGTCAATGGCATTGAGCATTTTATCACGCTCAACCGCATCTTTAATATACGTATCAATAAGCAATGAGTAAGTTTCTGAGTGAATGTTTTCCATCATAATCTGGAATCCATAGAAACACTTCGCCTCGGCAAATTGAATACGAGAAATGAAGTTTACGGCCAAGTTTTCATTGACGATACCATCGGATGCCGCAAAGAATGCCAAAACGTGCGAAATAAAGTGGCGTTCGCCATCGTTCAGCTTTGCCCAGTCTTGTAAGTCTGGCGAGAGGTCAATCTCTTCGGCTGTCCAGAAAGAGGCTTCGTGTTTTTTATAAAATTCCCAAATATCGTTATGTTTGATAGGGAAAAGAACAAAACGAGTTTTGTCTTCGATAAGAAGTGGTTCAACTTGTAATAGTTCAGCGTCGGTCATTGGAATTATTGTTTTGGAGTTTATTGATAGGAGGTATTCCGCCAAGCATTTAAATTATCTTATATTTAGGACACTGCGTAACAATAGAATTGTATCCCAAATATACTTATATAATTGTTTGTTAGCAATGAATGTTTTCGATAATTTTAACTTTTTTTCTAAAGACTTGATAGTCAATATACTTTTTTATAAAACTTTTGTAACAACAGTTTTGATGTAAATTTTAATAAAAATACTAACTTTACTCATCACAAATCAACCTAAAAACCTAATCAAATAAACAAATGCTCAAAAAATCACTCATTGGTGTTTCGCTGACTGTAGTCTTACTTTCGGGAATGCTATATTTACCGTCGTTTGCCCATATCCGAAACTTTATGGCATGGGGAAAACATTCTATTTTTGATTTCCGTACGCACCCAACTCGCCATATCGAAAATGGTAATGCTCCGCAGATTTGGCCACACGATTCGCTCTACAATAAAATTGAGCTTCCAGATTCGCTACTGGCAAAGATAGACTCTACTAATACGCACGCCTTCTTAGTGATTCAAGATGGTAAAATTCT
>JAIYBU010000093.1 GCA_027488335.1 Cytophagaceae bacterium | reverse complement strand
TCGTTATCTTTGCAAATATCGTTAAAATTTAGCTAAAAACTATGTTATCAGTAATAGGAAGATATTTAATATTTCTCGGAAAACTCTTCACTCGACGAGAATCGCTGAAAGTATATTGGGAAAGATTTATTGATGAATGTATTGGAATTGGCGTAAGCTCAGTCTTTATCGTGGCCATTGTAGCGGTCTTTATCGGGGCGGTGGTTTGTGTGCAAACCCGTGCCAATTTGGTGAGTCCAGTCATACCTGTTTATGTAGTTAGTAATATTGTGCGAGATATGACGCTACTCGAACTTTCTTCGACGTTTATGTGCGTAGTTTTGGCAGGAAAAGTGGGGTCGAATATTGCGGGTGAACTCGGAACAATGAAAATTACCGAGCAAATTGATGCCCTCGAAGTAATGGGCATCAACTCGGCTTCGTATTTGGTTTTACCTAAATTATTGGCTGCCGTTTTCACGTTTCCGTTATTGGCTATTATTTCGGGTTTTTTGGGGATTTTTGGTGGATATTTGGCAGGAACTTTGTCGGGCATCATTACTCCCGAAGACTATATTTATGGCATCAGATATTCGTTTATCCCTTTCAATGTCTTTATTTCTATTATCAAAGCTATTGTTTTTGGCTTCTTGATTTCTACAATTTCGGCTTTTCAAGGCTATAATACTCGTGGTGGTGCATTGGAAGTGGGACAGGCCAGTACTACGGCCGTAACCAATAGTTGTATTGCGGTTTTAATTGCCGATTATCTTTTGGCGGAGCTTTTGACCTAATTTTGAATGATAGGACGAATGATTGAGTGAATGATAGAATGTTTAATATTTAATAATTACTCCCCTTTAGGGGCTGGGGGTTTATGATTGAAATAAAAAATATATCAAAGTCTTTTAATGGCCGAATGGTGTTGGATAACGTAAGTGGCTTGTTTAAAAAAGGCGAAACAAGCTTGGTTATCGGTGCGAGTGGTACAGGAAAGAGCGTATTATTGAAATGTATGCTCGATTTGGTGCGTCCCGAAGGCGGGACAACACTTTATGATGGGCGTGATTTTTATGTAGGCGACGAAGAAGATAAAAAAGATATTCGCCGAGAAATGGGTGTACTTTTTCAAGGAGGAGCATTATTTGATTCTAAAACTGTGCATGAAAACGTACAGTTTCCGCTCGATATGCTCACAAAAATGGGTGAAGGTGAAAAAAAAGACCGAGTGGAGTTTTGCTTACAACGAGTTGGACTGGAAGGAACAGGCGGACGAATGCCATCGGAGATTTCGGGAGGAATGAAAAAGCGTGTAGGTATTGCTCGAGCAATTGTGATGAACCCAAAATATTTGTTTTGTGACGAACCAAACTCTGGCCTCGACCCGCTGACTTCGATAAAAATTGATGAACTAATTAAGGAAATTACCGATGAGTTTGATATTACGACCGTAGTAATTACGCACGATATGAACTCGGTGCTTTCGATTGGCGATAAAATTATGTTTTTGCACAAAGGCAAAAAACTGTGGGAAGGAAATAGCCAAACCATTATGGGCGATACCGTTCCTGAATTAGAAGAGTTTGTGTTTTGTAATAAAGCACTTAGTCTAATGAGGGCAGGGAAGTAACGAAAAAGGCTTAGAAACTCAATTCTAAGCCTTTTTCGTAGCACAATTTATAAGATTGTGTTACTTCTTTACCATTTTATAAATCTGTTCACCAACTTCGGTTCTGATATTGAGCGTACTAATCTTCACATTATCACGGGTTGGATAAACTCGGTTCGACAAAAACGTATAAACAAAATTATACTTTGGCTCAACCCAAACGAATGTTCCCGTAAAACCCGAATGTCCGAAACTTTCGGGTGATGCCGACGTTGGGCCATTTCCTACTTTCGGATTGAAATCTAATTTATCGAAGGCAATCGCACGGCGATTTTTTAACTCTGGAAACTGGTATTTCGTACACTCGGCCAGCACTTCGGGCTTGATAAATTGTGTTCCACCATAATACCCTTTCTGCAAATACATTTGCATCAATTTCGTAAGGTCATTTACGTTTCCGAAAAGGCCTGCGTGTCCCGATACGCCATCCAACATTCCCGCACCTTCATCATGCACACGCCCGTGAATCAGGGTTTTTCTGAATAATGTATCTCTTTCAGAGGGAACAATTTTATCTTTTGAATAAAAACGTAAAGGATTGTAAGTGAGCGAGTTAGCTCCGATTTGCTTATAGGTTTTCTTTAAATAATCTTCCCACGGCATACCAACTAAATCGGCAATAAATGTTGGATAAGTATAATAATGCAAATCGCTATAAACATAACCTTGGTCGGGTTTTATAGGTGAGTTTTCGATAGCATCGAAAATCACTTTTCGGTAATCTTTATGTAACCAAAGCGTATCGGCTACTTGTACCGAAAAATTAGCCGATTGTTTGGTCGAAAGCGTATTTGGCTTCCAAACCAGTGTTTTAGGCGAAAGGCAATCTTTCCAAAGTGTTTTATCTTCTTTAATTGCTTTTGCAATAATCCGATTATACTTTTTATTGCTCATAAATAGCTTCTTTTTGTATTGAGAAGCATATTTTTCTTTGAAAACTACACTATTTCTTACGGTTTTTACCGAATCAATGCAATCCATCCAAAACGGAATCCACGCTTTTAGTCCTGATTTGTGCGTTAGCATATCACGGAAACGCAAATTTGCTTTATTTCCATCGGCAAATGCTGGGTAATAATCTTTGAAAGATTTATCCAAATCAAATTTTCCTTCGCTCATTAATTGCATGATGGCCAAAGCAGAGGTACTCACTTTCGTAACCGATGCAAGGTCGTAGAGGTCAGTTAAATTAACAATGCCTTTCGTACTTGCTTTCGCTGAATTAGCAGCTGCGTTTGCATTGGCCTTTTTCACGGCTTCGTCCATTACATCATTTTTATTATCGGCTTTAAACTTAGCATCAGCAGTTGCTAAAATTGTTCCATCAGCTGCCTCGTAAGTATGCAACCCAAATGCTTTTTGGTAAATTACTCGACCATCTTTAGCCACTTGCATGGTTGCTCCTGGATAGGCTTTTTCACGAAGTCCGAGATTGATTACGGAGTCAATTCTTCTGTTAAATTCTACCCCATCAAGTCCCACCATTTCGGGAATTCCATACGCCAAACGCCCGATTGATTGCGTGTTTTCTCCCAAGCCATATTTGTAAGTATTATTGATAGAAACAGGCAATTTTCCGACGATAGGCGTTGCCCCAAAAATTGCCTGTGCAGCAGCTTCTTCCATGTAATTGGTTAGCTGATAAGCCATTACGATGGCTTTCGATTTCTCTAAATCATCAAATTTATCGAGCGTATAAGGATTTCCGAAGATAGTTGTAATAGCTTTACCAGTATTCGTTAGAGCTTTCAATGCCTTTTTGTTGGCATCGGTAATGCCATATTTGGCGGCTGGACGAATGTTGTTGAGGTGTAAGTTTACCAAAATTACATCGTAGTTTTGAGTTTGGGCTAAAACCTTATTGATGCTTGAGTCTGGGGCATTTGGAGGAAGCAAGAAGTGGTCGATAGTGGTGTAGTTATCGGTCATTTTTTGGAAAGCTGTGGGCTGCACAGCATCAATCGAAACACTGGCTATACGTTTAGTTAAGTCTTTGATAGGCAGTATTTTATCATCATTTTTAACCAAAGTAATTGTTGCTTCGGCCAATTGTCGATTCAATAAATCTGATTTTGTAGTGTTGAGGTCTGTAATCAGATTTTTGATGTCGGTTGGGCGATAGTTATCCAACCCCACCCACGATTTTGCCATTAAGATTTTATGTACTCGAAAATCAATTTCTTCCATCGAAATTTCTTTATTTGCGATAGCTGCTTTTATTGCCAGAATCGCACCTTCGGCATCTTCAAAAGTTTCGAGAATATCGTTTCCTGCCAAAACTGCACGCACATTTGCCTGCCCTTTCGAGAAATATTTGATAGCTCCTTGCATATCCATAGCGTCGGTGAAAGTTAAACCTTTGAAGTTGAGGTCTTTACGTAGGACATCCGTAACAATTTTAGTTGAGAAAGTAGCGGCCAGATTCTTGGTTGTATCCAACACAGGAACACTCAAATGAGAAGTCATAATTCCACTTAAACCATTGTCTATCAATTTTTTATACGGATAAAACTCCACTTCGTTTAAACGTTTGCGGTCGTGCGGAATTACGGGTAAATCGTAGTGAGAATCTACACCTGTATCTCCATGCCCAGGGAAATGTTTTGCCGACGTAAGCAAATGTTCGCTATTCATGCCTTTCATATAGGCAAGAGCCTTGTTGGCAACATCTTCTTGATTTTCGCCAAACGAACGAAAATTGATAACAGGATTATTAGGATTTATATTCACATCAACCACGGGAGCATAATTGATATGTACCCCAATTCGGCGGCACTGTTTAGCTACTTCAACGCCCATATCAAAAAGTAGCTTTTCATTGCCTGGCATAGCTCCGAGCGTCATTTGGTACGGAAAACGCACCGTGCTGTCAAGTCGCATGGCCAAGCCCCATTCCAAATCCATACCTATCAAAAGCGGTACTTTCGATAAGGCTTGCAGCTCGTTTACGATGCGAGCTTGCACGGTTGGCGGAGCGGCAAACATCACAACTCCACCGATTCGGTTATCTTTTACCCAACGTTTGAGCTTTTCTACGTCGTGAGGCTTGCCAGAAGTATTACCACGAGGCATGAGTAGTTGCCCAATTTTCTCATCGAGCGTAAGTGTCGCAAAAACTGAATCTACCCAACGTTTATTATGATTTGTCAAAAAATCGGGTTCTTTTTGTGCAAAACTTGATAAGGCATTGGTAAGTAAGAGGATAAGGAAAAAGACTTTTTTCATTAATGTGTTAGGTTTTATGATTAGTGAACCGTTACCCAAAGTAAATAAAAAATCACCAAAAAACCTGCGTTTAATCGTGCCATCGAGAGTACAGGATTCGAAAAGTAAAGAATTGTTTTATATTTACCCCGATAATAAACCTAATAATCACAATGAAAAAAATCTTTGTACTTTTCGTCAGTATGTTCGTTTTAGCGGGGCATTCTTTCGCTCAAAAAAGAGTCAGTAATACTTTTCCAGATGGAAGTATAATGCCAAAATGGTTTTCAGATTCGACCAAAATTTCACTCAGTAAACTCGGTAAACAATACCTCATTACCAATTACGGAGCCGTAAATGATAGTACGGTCTTACAAACAACTACTATTCAGAAAACGATTGATGAAGCCGCCAAAAATGGGGGAGGTGTTGTGGTGATTCCCAAAGGAACATATCTGAGCGGTGCATTATTTTTCAAACCCAAAACTCATCTGTATGTGTCGGAGGGGGCAGTTTTGAAAGGCTCAGATAATATTTCCGATTATCCAAAAATGCCTTCTCGCATGGAAGGACAAAGCCTTGATTATTTTGTGGCTTTGGTGAATGCCTACCGAGTAGATGGCTTTACGATTTCTGGAAAAGGTAAAATTGATGGCAACGGATTACGTTACTGGGAAGCCTTTTGGCAACGACGCAAAGAAAATCCGAATTGCACGAACTTAGAAGTTTCTCGTCCACGTTTGGTATTTATCTGGAAATCAAACAATGTGCAAATTCAAGATGTAAAACTGCACAATGCAGGTTTCTGGACGAGTCATTATTACCAATGTAATTTCGTTAAAATTTTGAATGTCAATTTTCTTTCGCCTTACCAGCCCGTAAAAGCACCAAGCACCGATGCCATTGACCTCGATATTTGCTCAAATGTCTTGATAAAAGGTTGTTATATGTCGGTCAACGACGACGCCATTGCTCTAAAAGGCGGCAAAGGCCCGTGGGCAGATTTGATTCCGAGTAATGGCGAAAATACCAATATTGTTATCGAGAATTGCGAATTTGGCTTTTGCCATTCGGCTCTAACCTGCGGAAGCGAAGCCATTCATAACAAAAATATCGTCATGCGAAATTGCTATGTAAAAGATGCCACAAGAGTTTTATGGTTAAAAATGCGGCCAGATACGCCGCAGCTTTACGAATATATCACAGTTGAAAACGTCAAAGGCCAAGCCAATAGCCTCATTTACGTGAAGCCGTGGACACAGTTTTTCGATTTACAAGGCCGAAAAGATGTGCCGCTTTCGTATTCAGATAATGAACCTGTCTAAAGTAATTATAAAATAAAAGAAGCTCATTTAAAGGTTAATTTTGCTTTGCGAACTAAAAAGAACCTTACCATGAGCATCTTAAGCAAAGATAAGATTAAAAAATTT
>JAIYBU010000240.1 GCA_027488335.1 Cytophagaceae bacterium | reverse complement strand
TTGCTGTGACAATTGAAGTATTAGTTGCACTTAATCCTGTGCTTGGACTCCACAAATACGTTGCATTGGGTATCACTGCATCTGAGCCAATTTGTACTGATGTTGTTGTGCAAGTGATAGTTTTATCAATTCCTGCTTCGGCATTTGGCACACTTTTATCAACCGCTACAACTACTGCATCGGTGGCCGTACAACCTGTTAGGTTATTCGTTACCGTCAATGTATAAGTCGTTGTGGTAGTTGGTGTTGCTGTGACAATTGAAGTATTAGTTGCACTTAATCCTGTGCTTGGACTCCACAAATACGTTGCATTGGGTATCACTGCCTCTGAGCCAATTTGTGCTGATGTTGTTGTACAAGTGATGGTTTTATCAATTCCTGCCTCGGCATTTGGAAGAGGATTAATTACAACATTTGTTGTTACGATAGTAGTACAATTTGTACCCGTCAAAGTAACAGTATAAACTCCTTGAGCAACAGTTTGAGCATTATTAATTGTCGGATTTTGCTGAGTTGATGTAAAATTATTTGGCCCCGACCAAGCATACGAGTTAGCACCTGATGCTGAAAGATTTAGCGTATTTCCTACACATATTGGGGTATTACTGCTCACTAAAGGATTTGTTAAACAGTTAATAACTACATTTGTTGTGGCAGTTGCCTTACAAATTCCATCAAGAGTTACAGCCACAGTATAAACTCCTCCCATTGAAACCGTTGAATTGGCTATATTTGAATTTTGTGTGCTTGCAGTAAATCCGTTTGGCCCTGCCCAAGCATAGTCAATAGCACCCGTGGCTATTGAAGAAAGATTGATTGCACTTCCTGAAAGAATTGGGCTATTACTACTCGCAGTAATCGTTACTTGTTCTGTACATTCTGGTAAATTTGACAGATTAAATACAATTACATTTGTTGTTGCAGTTGCGGTACAGCCTTTAGGAGAACTCACTGTTACAGTATAAATACCTTCCATTAGCACTGTTGCAATACTAATTGTTGGACTCTGAACTGTTGATGTAAAATTATTTGGTCCAGTCCAAGAATAACTCGTTCCTCCAGTTGATGTAGAGGTTAAATTAAGGCTATTGCCCTCCTTTATAGGACTACTGCTGCTTGCTGTAACATTGGCTGGTATTTCATTTATTGTTGCGGTTACCACCGAACGAGTACTTATACACGAACCAACTGTACAACTTACATAATATAATGTAGTTGTCGAAATTACTGGGGTTGTAAACGATGCTGTTGTAGCAAGACTTGAATTACTTGAACTTGATGAATACCAGTTATAGGTACCATCACATCCAGTTGCCGAGAGTGTGAGTGTACCTTCTCCACATTTTTCTGCCGAAGCGGTTGTAGGTTGTGGTACAGTCGAATCACTGGTTACAGTGGTTGTTGCACTTGCAGTACAACCATTGGCACTCGTTACGGTAACTGTATAAGTACCTGCACTCGTGATGCTGACACTCGCACTCGTCCCTAAATTATTTGACCATAAATAACTGCCTCCGCCACTCGCTGTTCTGGTAACACTTGTCGTGCTACATGTTAAGTTGGCACTGCCTGTGATGGATGCCGTTGGTACGGTGGTATCTATCGTCACTGATGTGGTTGCACTTGCAGTACAACCATTGGCACTCGTTACGGTAACTGTATAGGTTCCTGCACTCGTGATGCTGACACTCGCACTCGTCCCTAAATTATTTGACCATAAATAACTACCTCCGCCACTCGCCGTTCTGGTAACACTTGTCGTGCTACATGTTAAGTTGGCACTGCCTGTGATGGATGCGGTAGCAGTATTTACAATTACATTAGTGGTTGCTGATGCTGTACATCCTGATGTAGAAGTTACTGTTACAGTATAAACCCCAGCCATTGCAGCGGTTGCATTTGTTCTTATTGGATTCTGTAATGTACTCGTAAAAGAGTTTGGACCAGACCAAGAATATGCACTGATACCCACTCCTGAAGCTCCTAAATTAATAGTCGAACCCACACATTCAGTATCACCCGTAGCAAACACTTGTACACCTGTTGCAGCATTCCTGATAGCTTGGTCAAGGTATGATTTTGCTTCTAAAGTTAAATGCTTTGTTGGTGTAAAATAGCTACTTGCAGGTGCTGGCATCACTCCTCCATTTTGAGCATTACCATAAAGTCCATTCATGTGGTAGCCAAGATATACTCTCGCTCCATGAGACGAAATTCCTGCTAAAACATCTGACGATGTATAATTAAAGTTTAAACCTTGTGTAGAAGTCGAAACTTTATTTGCTTGTAACCACAATGACGCATCTGCATTTGAAAAGTAATCTGCACCCGTCAATACCATCGTATAGTTAGGGTTGATATTATCATAATTATAAATGTTTATCTGATTGGTGTTATCGGTATAAGCATTGTTTTGGAATGTATAGTAAGCACTTCCATTCGTCATACCTAAATCATCGGCCTCAGCATAGTTCATCATCAAAATACCACCCGAATATGTTTTTAGAGCAGTTAACAAATTAGGAGCCATATTGGCCTCAGTGGTTGGCGAAATGATTATCATTGTATAATCATTCAAATTAACTGTAAGTTTGGTGGCAGTATTGATTGGGTCATATAGACCATCTCCGCTTGCATCGGGCAAAGTATAGGCCGCACCAACCGACCCTGCACCTACAGCAGTCAAGTAATTTATAAATCCGTGGTCCCACGCATCACCATCTGCTGGTTTATCAGGGCCACATAGATATAAAATCTTTTCACATGCTAAATTATCTGTCGAACAAGCATTCGGAGCATTAAACGTTGAAGTAGCCGCCTCGCAATTTAATACATCCCACGATGCACTAATAGACTGGTTTGAAGCTCCATTTGCAGGGACAATAAATCTTACTGTCTGCGGAGACGAAAGAGCCGTTACATCAATATATTCTATTTTGTTATTAATCGTAACTTTAATTTTATTTCCAGAAGGTGCATTTGTCCATGTAACAAGTACATCGACAGTTGCCACATCTTGTAACGGTTGATTGATACATGAACTAACCGTACTTGATAACGTAATTGTTGAGGCAATTACACTTGTCGTAGCTGTTGCGGTGCAACCATTAGTACCAGTAACGGTTACGGTATAAGTACCTGCGGTATTAATAGTAGCACTTGCATTAGTACCCAACCCATTCGACCATGAATAGGTACCACCACCAGATGCTGTTCGGGTTACGCTTGTTGTCGTACAAGTTAAGTTTGCATTTCCTGTAATACTTGCTGTTGGTGGTGTTTTATCAACTGTTACTACAACAACATCAGTAGCTGTGCAACCAGCAGCACTTGTTACTGTAAGTGTATAAGTAGTTGTAACAGTTGGATTGGCAGTTGGATTAGCAACTGTTGCACTGCTTAAATTTGTTGTTGGCGACCAAGAGTACGTATTTCCCGAAATAGCCGCAACTCCAATTGTAGTTGAGGTAGTTGTACAATTTAAAGCTTTATCAATTCCCGCATCAGCAGTTGGCTTACATTTAAAACCAAAATCATACGTATGATTATTCTCGCCAGCATTAGTGGTTTGAATCAAAATAGTAGGAATATTACTTACCAAAAATGCGTCACTGTTATCAGTTGTAGCACCTGTATTTGTACTTGTTGACGTTTCTCCCAAAACAGGGGAAATATTCGTGAGTACTAAACCTGCTACTGAGGTATTTGTGCCCAAAGAAGTGATTTTTATTTTATAACTTGTATTGGGCAATAAGGTTGCTATCGTAGCTGAAGAAAAAAAATATTCTCCATTAGTATCTGTAATAGTAGAAGCAATTTCGACATCGTTGCTATTGTACAATTTTACTGTCACACCAACAAGGCTCGGCTCACTTGGGTCTTGAATTCCATCCTCATCAGTATCTTTCCATACTCTATTTCCGATTTCAATCGGTGCTTCAGTTGCTAAAATCTCTAAATCTCCCAAACCATTAGCTTTACCAAATGCTTCAGTACTACCATTATGATAAACCGAATACCAGTTATTTATAGCTCCTGTTGCTGTACTAAATGTATTGAAACCTTGTGTATGCCAATATGTCTGTCCACAATTTGAGCCTGGGAAAGGGTCAAAATTTGTAGTCATTATTTGGTCAGAACCTTTTACAAGTAACGATGACCCAACAATACTTTCGATTGCACAGTCTCCAGCAGTATCATTAAAAAATTCGGAAGCTACCACTGTACAACCTGTTGCTCCTTCTAAAACATAACCAGTTGCGGTATTACATGCTTTTAATAAATCACCAAAACTTTGTGTACTATGATAATCAGTGTTACCACTAACTGGTTTACGATTAGCCTGACCTATCTGATGCCCAAATCTATCCATAATAGTCAAATACATTGTACCATATTGGTCAAATTCAATATCAGAAAGTAGCGGCTGTGTATAACGTAAAAAACTGCCATCAAAAACAACTGGTGGCTCTGAATAAGTATTTATCCAATAATTAAATTGTGTATTACCCGCCGTTTTTCTTGCATTAGGGTTAAATACTAATTTCTGGGTAAATCCTGCTGCAACATTAGCTGGGTCAAACTCTAAAACATAACATTTCAAGTCAGCATTTAACTTCGAGATACTCGCATCATCTGTTACACCTAAATAACCCTTTCCATTATAAAACTCTAAAGCAAAAATATGTAAGCTTCCCTTCGTACTTGTCGGATAATTGGCCAAAGTTGCCACTTTATACTCTTTCACAGTGCCTGGCAAAGTATTTCCTGAAACATCAACTGTTATGATAGAGTTGCTGTTAAGATTTGTAACAAACAATGTGTTATTATCAGGCCCTAAATCAATATCTCCAATCGAAACTCTTCCTACTTTTCCGAAGGCATCTAAATCTACACTTGGTTGAGTTTTATCTGTTGGTAATACATAGTCGGCTGCGATTGCACCACAAGCCGCAGTCCGACAAACTGAGCCAAAATCAATAGTTGTAGCAGGTGCATTGGATGGGGCAAGACCTTGTAAGTTAAATTTAGTAGAATAAGTAGCAGGGGTTGTGCTGTGGTCTAAAACGTAGATATATCCAGTACCATCTAAAATACCAACATGTCGTTTCAAGAAAGTTGAGTAGAAACCTCTTTTCTTACTTTTTTGATAAGCAACCCCATATACCGAACCCACTTTATTGATGGAAGCATCTATGCTTGGCATAGGGCCTGTTCCTGGTACTCCCAAACCATTCGTATACATTGCATTTAATCCTGTTGAATTATATTTTACAGAAACTATGGCAGCGTCTGGTCCAGCAGTTCCTGTGGCAGTACCACTTACAAAACACGTAGTTACAATACTTGGATTTGACTGTGTATAATCAAATGGGTTATGTAAAGCAAAATCAGCCGAACAAGTTGACGATGTTATGACTTGCAGTGATGTTTTTGAGTTTGTTCCGACTGGGCTTGATTCAAAGGAAGGATAAGCTCCTTTCCATGTAAACTCCACTTTAACAGGAAATACAGGAGCACTAACAAACCAACTCCCTGAAGCATCAGTTGTTTTAGTAGTGACCGTTCCATTACTATCAGTAATTTTTACAGTTATTCCACTAATGCCTGGCTCATTGGTTGCTCTGACCCCGTACACACCTGCAGTAGAGCCATTCACTGGTAAGTCTAAGAATACTGTACCACCAACATCTCCCGCACCGCATTGTGCATAGGTGTAATTAGTTGAAAAACTGAACAAAAGAAGTGTAACAAATCGTAGTAAAAAGTTTCGATACTTTTTGTTGTTACATATTTGATTAATAGGATTCATAATAGCGTTATTGGTTTATTTTTCAGTAAGTGGATACTGTTTGATAGTTTTTGCACCAAAAAATATGCCACAATTAAAGCCTAATACCGATATGCTGTGAGAAAAGAAGTTTTCAGAAAAAAATAAGAAGAAAAAAAACTGTACCGTCTAATAATTTCTATTATCAATAACCATGCCTATTGATAGGCATAGTTGAATCCAAAACGAAAGTATACGATTTTCAATCAAGTAGAATTATTTCCAATTTTCGGTCTTTTTAATCATCCTTAACAAATGGTTTCCAAGTATCAACCTGATATTTTTTCGCTTAATTATTGACCCTACTAAAAAGGCAAAACTGTTTTACTTTTTTGTCTAAATATTTCATCAAAATTTCATAATTTTAGGCATTCTTTTCTTGATTAATAACCTATTCCTAAAAAACGTATTCAGCTAAACCCAATCATGCTCAAATTAGTAAGAAATGCTACCGCAAACCCCGAAAATCAAGCCATTATTTCCAATAATCAAGTATATACTTATCAAAATTTACTCGATTCTTCCAATCAATTTGCTTCACTATTACTCGAAAATACGAGCGATTTAAACGAAACCCGAGTGGCTTTCATGGTTTCACCAGGGTTCGACTATGTGAGCATCCAATGGGGAATTTGGCGTGCGGGCGGAATTGCCGTGCCTCTCTGTATTAGTTATCCGCTGCCTTCATTACAATATGTTATCGAAGATACTGGGGCTGAAATCGTAATCGCAGGTGCTGAATATGCCGAAATCTTGCAGCCATTGGCCGCCGAAAAAGGCTTTCGTTTTATTGTTTTACCTAAAGTTGATAAAGCATCTATTCCCCTAACAAAACTACCGAATTTGCAATCAAGCCGTAAGGCAATGATACTTTATACGAGTGGTACAACAAATCTTCCAAAGGGCGTTGTAACGACTCACGACAATATCGAAGCACAGGTTTCGACCTTAGTAAAGTCTTGGCAATGGTCGGCCAATGACCATATTTTGTGCGTACTTCCGCTTCACCACGTGCATGGCATTATTAATGTCATTTCATGTGCGTTGTGGTCAGGTGCAACAGTTGAGTTTTTGCCTTCATTCTCGGCTGAGGGTGTTTATGAGGCATTTCAGAAAGGTAAAATCAATGTTTTCATGGCCGTTCCGACGATTTATTTCAAACTTATTTCGCACTGGGAAAGTCTTCCTGCCGACCAACAAAAACAGATTACTGATACACTTGCCAAATTCCGTTTGATGGTTTCTGGTTCAGCGGCATTGCCAGTTTCAGTGATGGAAAAATGGAAAACAATCAGCACCCACACCCTACTCGAACGTTACGGAATGACCGAAATTGGCATGGGAATTAGTAATCCGTACGATGCCGAACGCAAAGCTGGCTATATTGGAAAGCCACTTTCGGGCGTAAAAGCAAGACTTGTTGATGAAAACAATGTAGTTGTAAAACGTGGACAAGCAGGAGAAATTCAGATAAAAGGTAAAAATGTTTTCTTAGAATATTGGAATAAGCCCGAAGCTACCCA
>JAIYBU010000039.1 GCA_027488335.1 Cytophagaceae bacterium | reverse complement strand
TGTAAATAGTTAATTGTTAATAGTAAAATGGCACATCCTAAGAGAAGACATTCGACAACAAGAAGAGATAAGCGTAGAACGCACGATTCTTTATCAACTAAAGCCTTATCGGTAGATGCTACTACTGGCGAAATTCACGTTCGTCACCGTGCACACGTATTCGAAGGTAACTTATTCTACAAAGGCAAATTAGTTGCTGAAGGCTACCAAAAAGCTTAATAATACTTGTGGCTGGATACTGGTTACTCAATATTGTGTTGCAAATTGTTAAAAAGAGTTTCATTCATTCGCTTTAGCGAATTGTTGTAAATGGTTATTTGATTTATCATAACAAAATAGCAACAATATGTAACAAATTTCAACTTTTTACTCGTTTACCCAGTAGCCGTTACCCAAAAACAAATATTTACTCAACCAAGAGATTGCTTTTATGAAAATTGCCGTAGATGTTATGGGGGGTGATTTTGCTCCCAAAGCTATCGTCGAAGGTGCTGTCATGGCCGCCAACCAACTACCCGAAGGCGTAAAGCTGGTATTGATTGGCAAACAAAGCATAATGCTTGATATTTTACGAACGATGAAATATCCTGCTCATGCTATTGAAATGGTTAATGCTGACGATGTTATCGAGATGGGTGAACATCCTACAAGGGCTTTTTCTCAGAAACCCAATTCCAGCATTGGAGTTGGGTTTAAACTTTTAAAGGAGAAACAAGTCGATGCCTTTTGTAGTGCCGGAAATACAGGTGCTATGATGGTAGGTTCACTCTTTACAGTTAAAACCGTTGGAAATATCCAACGCCCACCCATTGCGGGTTTTCTTCCTCTAAAAAATGGCGGTTACAGCCTAATGCTTGATATTGGTGCTAACGCCGACTGTAAACCCGAAGTTTTGGCCGAATTTGCCGAACTTGGTTCGCTTTACACAAAATTCTCATTCGGAATCGAAAATCCTAAAGTTGCTTTACTAAACATTGGCGAAGAAGAACAAAAAGGCTCTACCGTTGTGCAAGCTGCTCATCAATTATTGAAAATCAATAAAAAAATCAACTTCATCGGAAACGTAGAAGGACGTGATTTGTTTGATGGCAAAGCCGACGTAATCGTAACCGAAGGTTTTACAGGAAATGTTATCTTTAAAATGGGCGAGTCGTTCTACGATTACGCCACCGAAAAAGGCATCAAAGACCCCCTCATCGACCGTATGAACTACGAAGTAAGTGGTGGCAGTCCAATTATTGGTATCAAAGGCAATGTAATTGTGGCACACGGTATTTCGTCACCCGAAGCTATCAAAAACATGATTTTCTTGGCTATTCGTCAAGTAGAATCAAAAGTAACCGAACACATTATCGAATCTTACGAAGATTAACAAGGTCTGTATTGTAGGTTTCGCACCTCGTGTTTGGCCTTATTGTTATTGAAAAAAGTTTTTAAAAAAATCATCTCTTTTAACTAAGCGGTCAGACCGTCGGTTTAGACCTTTATCTAAATGAAATTAAAAGCAGCTATCACTGGTATTCATGGCTATTTGCCAGAAGATATTTTGACCAACGAAGACTTAGAGAAATTGGTAGATACAAACGACGAGTGGATTGTTGCTCGTACTGGTATTAAAGAACGTCATATTCAAAAAGGTGAAGGTTTGGCAACTTCGCACATGGCCTCAGAAGCCGTGAAAGGCTTGCTTGCAAAAACAGGAACAGACCCAAAAGACATCGACTTGGTGATATGTGCAACGGTAACACCTGACTACATGTTTCCTTCGACAGCCAATTTAGTTTGTACACAATGCGGTATTCCTGCCATTGGAAGTTTTGATATTTTAGCAGCTTGTTCGGGATTTTTATACGCCCTTTCTGTAGGTTCACAATTTATCGAGTCTGGTCGATACAAAAAAGTAATCGTTATAGGAGCCGATAAAATGTCGGCCATCGTTGATTACACTGACCGTACAACTTGCGTACTTTTTGGTGATGGAGCGGGAGCAGTTTTGCTTGAGCCAACTACCGAAAACGAAGGTGTGATGGATTTCATCTTGAAATCAGATGGTACTGGCGAAAATCACCTAATCATGAAAGGTGGTGGAAGCCGTTTCCCTGCCAGCCACGAAACGGTTGATAACAGATGGCACAATATTCACCAAGAAGGGCCATCGGTATTCAAATTTGCTGTAACTAATATGGCAGATGTTTCGGCCGAAATCATGGAGAAGAACAACTTAACGGGGGACGATATAGCATGGTTAGTGCCTCATCAAGCCAACAAGCGTATCATTGACGCAACTGCTCGACGCATGGGAATTGGCGATGAAAAAGTAATGCTCAATATCCAACGCTATGGCAATACAACAGCGGCTACTATTCCATTATGCTTATTTGACTACGAAAAGCAACTCAAAAAAGGTGATAACCTTATTTTGGCAGCTTTTGGTGGTGGCTTTACTTGGGGAGCAGCTTATGTAAAATGGGCAATCTAACTGATGAATTGATAATGACAAATTAGTAGTATCTGTTATTGAAATTTATTACACATCATTTGGGCACCCCCATCTCAATTATACATTATCAATAAAAAAAGATATATTTAATAATGGCAACAACCGCAGATTTTAGAAATGGTCTTTGTTTAGTATATAATAATGACCTTTATACAATTACTGAGTTTCAGCACGTAAAACCAGGTAAAGGCCCTGCTTTTGTAAGAACAAAACTCAGAAATATCAAAACAGGAAGAGTTATTGATAATACCTTCAATGCGGGTGTTACGGTAACAACGGCTCGTATCGAAAAAAGAGAATTCCAATTCTTATACAAAGATGAAACGGGTTATAATTTCATGGAAAATGAAACCTTCGAACAGTTTAATCTTGACGAAAAATTAGTCCCACAAGCCGATTTGATGAAAGATGGCCAAGAAGTATCAGTATTAGTTCATGCAGAAACTGAAACAATTCTTAGCGTTGAGCTTCCTCAATACGTTGAGCTTCGTGTCACTTACACCGAGCCAGGCTTAAAAGGCGACACCTCTACAAGTGCTAATAAACCAGCAACAGTAGAAACAGGGGCAACCATAAAAGTACCTCTTTTTATTGACAATGACGAATTGATTCGTGTAAATACAAATACGTACGAATACGATTCAAGAGTAAAAGAAGCCAAGTAAATAATCAACAATTTTCAATAAAAGCCTTTTATTTTAAGACATTTATACAAATTGATTGAATCAAATATTGAAACATACCGAAGACGATACCTCTGCTAAGTTTTAAAGAACAACAACACTTCCAGCAAAGTGTTTTGCTTTTCTTATTTCTTTGTAGGTATCGTCTTTCTTTTTACATTTGTAAGACAAATACTTAAAAACCACGAATAATCTTATACCCTTCATGGAAACAAAAGACATCCAAAAGTTAATAGATTTTATATCTCAATCAGGCTTAGACGAAGTAAACATCGAAACTTCGGAGTTGAAGTTAGCCATTAAGCGTTATTCAAATGCTGCTCCAGTGGCTGTTCAAGCACAACCTGCTTATGTTGCTCCAGCACCAGTAGTTGCAGCTCCAATCCCTGCTCCAGTAGCCGCTCCTGCAACTCCAGCTGCCACTCCTGCACCAGCAGCCGAAGCAAGCAACTTAATCACCATCAAATCACCGATGATTGGTACATTCTACCGTTCACCTGGCCCAGATAAAGCTAATTTCGTTGAAATTGGTGATGATGTAGCGGCAGGAAAAGTAGTGTGTATCATCGAAGCAATGAAATTATTCAACGAAATTGAATCAGAAGTTTCGGGTAAAATCGTGAAAGTTTTGGTTGAAAACGCAACTCCAGTTGAGTTCGACCAACCTTTATTCTTGGTTGAGCCAAACTAATTTGAAAGTAAGTAAGTTTGAAGATTTGTCCAAAGCGGAGTTTTTTCAAAATTTCAAATTTTAACAATTTCCAAATTCAAAAATCGTGTTTAAAAAAATATTAATAGCTAATCGTGGAGAAATTGCTCTACGTATTATCAGAACTTGCCGTGAAATGGGCATCAAAACAGTAGCGGTTTATTCTACGGCCGACCGTGAAAGTCTGCACGTAAGATTTGCCGATGAAGCTGTTTGTATCGGGCCAGCGGCCAGCCGTCAGTCATATTTGAGTATTCCAAATATCATTTCGGCGGCTGAAATCACGAATGCCGATGCCATTCACCCAGGCTATGGTTTTTTGTCGGAAAATGCTGAATTTTCGAGAATTTGTGCCGAGTACGGTATCAAATTTATCGGGGCAACCGCCGACCAAATCAACTCAATGGGCGATAAGGCAACTGCCAAAGCAACCATGAAAGATTCGGGTGTACCCGTAATCCCAGGTTCTGAAGGCTTGCTCGAATCGGTTGAAGAAGGAATCCGTCTTTCAGAAGAAATGGGGTATCCTGTTATCATCAAAGCAACTGCTGGTGGTGGTGGTCGTGGTATGAGAATTATCAACAATTCATCGGAATTCCAAAAAGCATGGGACGACGCCAAAATGGAATCGGGTGCGGCTTTCGGAAACGATGGTTTATATTTGGAAAAGTTTATCGAAGAACCTCGCCACATCGAAATTCAGATTGTGGGTGACCAAAATGGTCGAGTTTGTCACCTTTCTGAACGTGATTGTTCGATTCAACGTCGTCACCAAAAGTTGGTAGAAGAGACTCCTTCACCGATTGTTTCGCAAGAATTACGTGAGAAAATGGGTGAAGCGGCCATCAAAGGTGCAGCGGCCATTGGCTACGAAGGTGCAGGGACAATCGAGTTTTTGGTGGATAAACACGGTAAATTCTATTTCATGGAAATGAATACTCGTATTCAGGTGGAACACCCGATTACGGAAGAAGTTACCGATTTCGATTTGATTAAAGAGCAAATCAAAGTGGCTGCTGGTGTGCCGATTTCGGGTAAAAACTATTTCCCGAAATTGTATGCAATGGAATGCCGTATTAATGCCGAAGACCCTCGCAATGGTTTCCGTCCATCACCAGGTAAGATTACAAACTTACACTTCCCAGGTGGACACGGTGTGCGTATCGACAGCCACGTGTATGCGGGCTACACGATTCCATCAAACTATGACTCAATGATTGCCAAACTCATCGTTACTGGCCAATCGAGAGAAGAAGTTTTGACTCGTATGAAACGTGCTTTGCAAGAATTTGTGATTGAAGGTATCAAGACTACGATTCCGTTCCACATTAAATTGATGGACGACGAAACTTTCAAATCGGGCAAATTCACAACCAAATTCTTAGAAAGTTTTGATTTTAGTGAATTGTAAGAATCCTTTGATTCTGAATATATTCAAAACCCCTGCGAAACATCTTCGTAGGGGTTTGTTTTTTTGCGATTTCGATATGCCGTTAGGCATTACATATTGGTAGCATATAAATCAACTCCTACTATCGGCGTGCCGTAGGTACGCAACATCGATTTTGTCCCTACGGGGTCGTTTTATTCTTTTCACATCTAAACTTTTCAATACATCTTCCAAATATCATAACCAAACCTTAAAATTAGACCAAAAACAACTACTAAAAACAAAATTCTGATAAAGCCATTGCCTCGGAGTAGTGCCATTCGGCTGCCTACATACGAGCCAGCCATATTACAGACCATCATCGGTATTGCAATGCTAAACATCACATAGCCTTTGGCCACAAAAAATATCAACGAACAGATATCGGCCACAACATTGACCACCTTCGAGATAGCTGAAGCCGTAAGAAAATTATAGCCGATGATGCTCACAAAACCGAAAACCAGCAAACTGCCAGTTCCTGGCCCCACAAAACCATTATAAAAACCTGTGGTCATTCCTATCAAAAGTCCGTAAAGTGGTATTTTTCTCAATTCAAAGCGATGTTTGTTTTCTTGTCCTAAATCTTTTTTGAAGTAGGTATAAATAGCGATAAGCGTCATTAAGACCAAGATTGTTGGTTTCAAGATGCGTTCGCTCATCAGACTCGAAATCAATGCTCCCGAATACGACATTACGCCCGCACCAATTCCTGCAAACAAAACGGTTTTTAGCGGAATTTTCACTTTTTTTGAATATTGATAGCCCGCAACGCCCGTCCCCATGAACGAAGCAAAACGGTTGGTTCCGATAATCTGAGGAACGGAATAATGTGGAAACAAAATGAATAAGGCAGGAGCTTGCACCAATCCACCCCCACCAACTATTGAATCAATAAAACCTGCTGCAAAAGCAGCCAAACAAGCAAGAAAAATAGACACGACTAAGCAATTTCTGGATTATAAGATTTCTAATTATTTTTTAAACTTTTTCAACTTTCACGGCTACGTTATTAAAAGCCGCATTTCCCGTGAGTTCATCCAACACTAATTCATCGGTCAGGTCGTTGATACTTACGCCTGCGTGTTGCGTAGCTATGTCGAGTTTTACGCCTTTGCGGGCATGACCATAGCCGTGTGGCATACTCACCACTCCTCGCATCATTTGGTCGGTAATTTCGATGGGAAGTTCTACACTACCTACTCTTGAAGTTACCTTCACCAAAGCATTCGATTCAAGATTTAAGTTTTTCGCATCTTCAGAGTGCATCATCAACGTACAGCGATTTCTGCCTTTTACTAATCTTTCCGAATTGTGCATCCACGAATTATTGTCTCGCAAATGCCTTCTACCGATTAATAAATATTCAAAATCAGCACTTAAACCATTATCATTGAGTGAATTACGCAATCGTTCAATATCTTTTACTAAAATTTCGGGTGCGATATTTATTCTTTTTTCGGGGGTAAAAAGTCGATTTGGAAGGCAAGGCTTCAATGCACCTAAATCTATTCCGTGCGGATTTTCTTTAAGCTTACGCAACGAAAGTCCATAAGGACCAAACTGTAAACCTAAATCTAATTTCACTTCGGGGGCTTCGGCCACAAAACCCTCATCGCTTGATGTTGGGTGAGCCATTCGGTAGGCCAATTCTTGGTAAATTTCCCAATCATATTTTGCACCTTCGGTTTTCGGGAAAAGTGCTTCTGAGAATTTAGCCGTATTTCTGACTGCCAAAACGTGAAATGTCATATCATAATGCGGTACTTCTAAGCCCGTAGCGGGTGGCAAAATAATATCGGCGTGTTGGGTGCTTTCGTTAATGTAAATATCAATTGCCACCATATATTCGAGCGATTCAAAGGCTTTGTCGAGTTGACGGCCATTGGGTGTGGATAAAATCGGGTTTCCACAACTCGTAATCAAACATTTTATCTGATTTTCACCTTCGGTCAGAATATCCTCGGCAAGCGTGGCAACTGGCAACTCGCCCAAAAACTCAGGTAAACCTCGTACTCGACTCTGCCAACGATTAAAACGATTATCGGTTTTGGCTCTTGCCAAAAAATCAACAGCAGGGGCTGTAAACATCGCTCCGCCTGTTCGGTCGAGATTCCCAGTCAGCACATTGATTGCATTGATAAGCCACTGAGCAATACTTCCAAACGTTTGCACCGAAACCCCTACTCTACCGTAACAAACTGCCGATTTTGCCTGCACAAACTCATGCGTGAGTTGACGAATATTCTCAGCAGAAATTCCTGTTTGCTTCTCGACTTTTTCGGGTGTAAACTCAGCGGAAATTTCTTTTAGTTGCTCAATTCCATCAGTAAACTCAGCTAAATTTCTAAGATTTACTAAGTTTTCAACAAAAAGTGTTTGAATAATTGCCAAAAGTAAAAAAGCATCTGTCCCTGGGCGAATGAAAAAATGTTGGTCAGCTTTGGCGGCAGTTTCGGTGAAACGTGGGTCAATGACCACTACTTTTCCGCCACGTTTTTGAATGGCTTTTAGACGATTTGCCACATCTGGCACCGACATAATACTGCCATTAGAAGCAATCGGATTGCCACCAATGATGAGCATAAAATCAGTAAAATCAATGTCAGGAATAGGCATCAGCATCGGGTGTCCAAACATTTGCCAAGCCGCAAAATGATGCGGGAGTTGGTCGGCCGAAGTAGCCGAAAACATATTTTTAGTACGTAAAGATTTGGCAAAAAGTGGCGAATTCATGGTTGTTCCCAAATTATGAATCGAAGGATTTCCTTGATACATCGCCACGGCATTAGTGCCATATTTGGCTTGAATTTCCTTGATTTTACTCACAACTTCTTCCAAAGCAGCTTCCCACGAAAGCTGCTGCCAACCGTTTTCGGTGCGTTTTACTGGAAATTTTAAGCGATTTGGGTCTTCATAAATATCTTTCAGTGCAACGGCTTTGGGGCAAATATGACCTCGACTAAAAGGGTCGTTTTTATCACCCTCTATTTTAGTAACCACGCCTTCTTCTACTTTTATTTCGAGTCCGCACATGGCCTCGCAAAGATTACAAGTACGGAAATGAGTCAAATTTTTCATGGTAGGTTTTTAGTGTTGAATAGCTGATGAAAGTCTTCGGTTTGGAGTCAACAGTTTGCAATAAAAGCGTGGCACACCTTGTTATCGCAGTCAATTTAGGTGTGCCACGCTAATTACTGTCTTTATTTTACTTCTTGCGAGTATCAAGCCCGTAACCTTTTAAGATTCCACGAGCCAAAGCAGTTTTATGCACTTCATCTGCACCATCGTAGATTCGGGCGGCACGTTCGTGGGCATACCAATACGAAAGTAAAATATCGCTTGTCATGCCTAAGGCACCGTGGGTTTGAATCGCTCGGTCAATTACTCGAAGCATCATATTTGCCGTGAAAAATTTTATCATTGAAATTTCATCTCGAACAGTAGCTGCACCTTGTTCATCAATATTTTTTGCCGTACGAAGCACCAAAAGGCGAGCAGCATCAATTTCTGCTCTACTTTCTGCAATAAACCCTTGAATGAACTGCATTTCACCCAACATTACGCCCTCGGCCATTTCTCTTGATGCTGCGTATCGGCACATCAAATCAAAACTACGCTCAGCAATTCCAATAAAACGCATACAATGATGAATACGACCTGGCCCAAGGCGTTCTTGAGCCAATAAAAAACCAGCCCCTTCCATGCCAATCAAATTGGCTTGTGGAACTCTTACGTTTTCATAGATTACTTCGGCATGGCTCGCCCAACTATCGCCAGAGTGACCCATAATTGGAATATTTCTTATAAATTTAAAGCCTTCGGTATCGAGCGGTACTAAAATCTGGCTCGCTCGCTTGTGCGGAGCAGCGTCGGGGTTTGTTACGGCCATTACCACCGCAAAAGCTGCACCATCGGCCGAAGACGTAAACCATTTATGTCCGTTTATAATGTAGTCGTCTCCATCTTTTACAGCCGTAGTTCCCATTCGAGTAGGATTCGAACCAGCAAATTCGGGTTCGGTCATCGAAAAGCAACTTCTAATTTCACCGCTCATCAATGGCTTTAAATACTTGTCTTTCAGATGTTTAGGGGCATATTTGTGCATTAATTCAGTATTTCCAATATCAGGAGCTTGCGTATTAAACACAAAATGTCCGAAAGGCGAACTCGCCAGCACTTCGCTGATTTGTCCAAATTCACAAAGTGTTAGTCCAAGACCTCCATCTTCTTCGGGCAAATGCAAGCCCCAAAGCCCTGCTTTTTTTACTAAAGCTCTTTTTTCTTGCAAAATCGGCTCGACGAACGAAAAGTTATGAGCAAGATTTTCAGTAGTTTCGAGAGGATACAATTCGGTTTCTACAAAAGTCTTTATTTTGGGCAATAAGTTTTTTAGTTTGTCGGTTATGAATAGTGTTTCCATTATTAGTGGTTTTTCGGGTCGCCGAAGCGGTTGAGTCCATAAATATTTCTTAAAGTTAGTTTTACAATCTTGAAGGCACAATATTTTACGACTTTTCTTGAAAAATAGTTTAAATTTGGTGTTTACAACCTCATCAAAACTTCGTATTTTGTTTCACGACACCCTAATTTATAAAAAACTATTAATGACTCAACGCCTGTTTTTTATTTGTCTATTTCTACTACAAATTGTTTATTATCAGTCTTTTGCTGATGAGTCGATAGTTGTGCGTCAGGTGAAAGTCGTGGGAAATAATCGCACAAAAGAAAAGATTATTTTCAGAGATATGGCCATAAAAGCAGGTGATACGCTGCAAAAAGCTCAATTGACAGAGATTTTAGAGGCCGACCGAAAGAAAATATTTAATACAAACTTGTTTATAACCGTAAAAGTTAGCTCAGAAGCAATTAATAATCAGCAGATTGATGTGATTGTTGAGGTAAAAGAACGTCTTTATTTAGTGGTTTTACCTGTATTTTATTTAGCCGACCGAAATTTCAATGAATGGTGGTATGAGCGTGGACATGATTTAAAACGCACAATTTATGGCATCTACGGACGTCACTCCAATCTGACGGGCAATAATGACCAACTAAAAGTCAGGGCCGAAGCAGGTTTTATTCCTAACTTCGAGATTGCTTACAGCACGCCTTATTTGGATAGAACCCTCCAAACAACTTTTTCGGTTGGGGCGTTTTATGGCATTAACAAAACGATGGCTTACCGAACTTCACAAGATAAATTCCAGTTTCTTGAAAGTGAAAAACGCCAACGTGAACGCCTTAATTTCTATGCAGTTTTGAGCCGACGAACAGGTTTTTTTCAGAATCAATACTTACAAATCACTTATAATCAGACCAAAATTGCCGATACAATTGCTCGGCTAAACCCCAACTACTTTTTGGCAGGACGCACCCAACAGAATTATTTTTTGATTAGTTATTCTTATGTTTTCGACCGTCGAGATAATCGCCAATATGCACTCAAAGGGTATCGACTAAGTTTTGATGCCATCAAATATGGACTTTCGACACGAGACGATATCAACCAATTAAGTTTAAGCGGAACAATCAGTCAATATTTTTCTATTTACCGAAACTTTTATGCCAATTACAGTCTAAGAGGTAAAGCATCTTTTCCTGAGAAACAGCCTTTCTTACAAACACAAGGTTTAGGTTATCGCAACGATTTAGTGCGTGGCTACGAACTGTATGTAATTGATGGCCAAAATTATGGTTTATTAAAGACCAATTTGAAGTATCAGATGCTTGATAAAATATTTAATTTGAGTCGTTTTTTGAAAGTCAAACAATTTAATACCTTGCCCGTAGCGGCTTATATAAATACGTTTGTTGATGTTGGATATATAAAAAATAATTTTCCTGAGCTAAATAATACTAAATTTGCAAATAAATGGTTAGTTGGTGGAGGAGTCGGACTCGATGTAGTGACATGGTATAATGTAGTAGGTCGTCTAAATTATTCACTTAATGGAGCCGGCGAAAAAAGGATATTCTTTAATCTATCACGAGAATTCTGATACCATTCATTAAAATTATGTTTTTTCATTCAATATATTTCTTTCAAAAAAACATGAAAATTTATTATTTTATTTTAATTTTGTTAACCATTGCGTGCAGTAACCCAAAAAAAACAGAAACATTGGAAGTTTTAAATCCTCCCTTACCAAAGACCGCTACCACAAGTAACGTTCAGAAGTTGCTAAATACCATTATGGGTACGGGCGACGGTCTCCTCCGAGGCATCCAATTTGGTGATGCTATTGCTGATGTTAAAAAGAAAGAAAAAGCCGAACTTTTTGAAGAGGAAGAAACGCACGTTGGCTACTCTTTTGACACTGATAATCTGGAAACTGTTGACATTCTCTACGAAAAAGACAAACAAAACCGTGTTTCTGGTATAGAATTAGATATTTACATGAACACCGATACCTCGAACGATAGTCTTAAAAATGAATTGACAAAACAATTCACAACTAAGTATGGTCAACCGATTGCTGATGGAGAAATACCAACTTGGGAAATAAAGCCAAAAGGAAAAGTAAGCATTAAAGTAGTAAAAAATAAACTTGATAGAGGCTTAGAGGTTCGATATACCCAAAATTCAAAGCCTATCTGATAAATAATTAATAATAATGTTTATTTGCAAGATGTTACGGTTCTATTATATGCGTGTTTTTAATTTGGGAAATCATTCTTAAAAGACCATTCTTTTAACTAATATTAACCTAACCCATATCATGGAAATTAAGAAAAAAATTACCCTCAGCATAATGTTGATGGGATACTTAGCATTGTGCAGTTGTGAAGGACCACAAGGACCACAAGGAGTAAAAGGAGACCAAGGGCCACAAGGAATACAAGGGCCTGCAGGAGCAACGGGGGCGACAGGAGCGACGGGAGCGACGGGTCCACAAGGGCCAGCTGGAGCAACAGGGGCGACAGGACCTCAAGGACCTAAAGGCGATACAGGGGCAACAGGACCACAAGGACCAGCGGGGCCAGCGGGGCCAGCGGGGCCAGCGGGCAGTTCAGGAACTGTGACAACAACCAACGTTATTTATTCTGATTGGCTTACTCCGACTTTTGGAGATTGGCAGAAGATTACCGAAAAAAGCTACATATATAGCATTATTGAAACCAAAATTACTCAAGATATTATTGATAAAGGAGTGGTGCTGGCATATAGCAAGCAAACTGCAGGTGGACCAGCATATTTGTTACCAATGATGCTCGAAACAAATTCGGGTCTCACTAATTACAACGTAGCTGCCACTTTAGGTAGAGTAAATATCACTTTTTCGGAGTTGCTCGATATTCAGGGAAAACCAATCACTGGACTACAGTACCGTTATGTAATTATTCCAGGAGGAATAAAAACACGAGCAAACATTGATTACACAAACTTTGATGAGGTAGCGAAAACCTTCGGAATACCAAGATAAAACATCATTTAAAAAAACTTTGAATTTGTTTGGAAACTAATTGTAAAAACGACGCTCGAAAGGCGTCTTTTTTATTAAATTTACAATTCAACATATCAGATAAACGTTTGTTATATACGCTCAATCTTTGTGCTTGATTATTGAAGACTATTTTACTGAAACAAAACTACTAAATATGGTACAAGAAAAGCATTAATTATTCTCATCATTGAATATCTATCTCTTTTGGTGGTTTTTTCTGCCCAAAGTCATCATTACTACACCAGCTAAGATAATTGCTGAAGCCAACATTGAGCGAGATGTAAGGCGTTCATCCAAAAAAATCCAGCCTAAGAAAATCGCTACTACTGGGTTTACATACGCATAAGTAGCCGTGATTTGTGGCGGAGCATGATTTATTAGCCAAACGTAGGCCGTATAACCTACATAAGAGCCAATGAACACGAGATATATCATTGCCAAATATGTTTCAGTAGTCATGTTTTGAAAAGCATGTAATTGATTTTTCTCAAAAATAATACTCATTGTCAGCGAAAAACAACCTCCCACCACCATCTGGATAGCTGTTGATTGCAACGAGTTAGGCAAAACCAAATAAGGTGATTTGAGTGAACCAAAAGCCCAAGCAATTGAGCCAAGGAAAACAATCAAGGCCGCCAAAACAGGTACTTCTTGTTGAGTAACTTGCTGAAAAGGGTTGAGTAGAACTGCCATTCCGACTAAACCTAAAACCAAACCAATTGTCCCGACGATGGATGGTTTTTCGTTGCTAAAAAATAGGTAATCAAGTAAAATCATCCAAGCGGGTAATGTAGCCACTAAAAGTGCTACTAAACCCGAAGGCATCTTCATCAGTGCATAAGCTACTGCACAATTACCAACACCACTCAAAAGTACGCCAATAAATGCTGCATTTCGAGTTTCTTGAAGGGTTGGCATTTTTTGCCCTCTAAGTAGTGTAAATGCAAACAAAAGTGAACCACCAATCAGAAATCGGGTGCAGGAAATAAGCATCGGGGGTAACGTATGCAGAGCGATTTTTACACCTAAGTATGTAGAACCCCAAACAATATAAACGATTCCGAGTGCGATAAATATTTTTGTTCTTGTAGACATCAATTTTTGAGTTACTGGAAAATTAAGGAGTGCGGGGTCACCCGTGCGGTTATTTGTTATTAAAAATATTAACCAGTAACTAACTAAAACAAATAACTAAACACAAGCAGGACAAGTGCCTTGTACGAGTATATTTACTTCGGTACGTCTGTATCCCTCTGGTAAATTGATAATAGGGATATGCACACTTTCGATGCAAGTAGTGTTTCCACAAGCTAAACATTTAAAATGTACATGGTCGTGATGATGATTTTCGTGGCTACACTCCGACACTTTACACATAGCATATTTTGTACCACCTTCATCGTCTAAAACTTTATGAACGATACCTTTCTCAACAAAAGTTTTGAGTGTTCGGTAGATGGTCACACGGTCGAAACGTTGCCCAAATAGAGCCTCCAAATCGCCATGTGAAAGTGCGTGGTTATTGTTTTGGAACGATTGTAATATATCTGCCCGACAGCCTGTGTGGCGTAGGTCATATTCTTTTAGTGTATCTTTAGAAGGGTTCATATTTGTCAAGGGTTATTCGACCAGCAAATTTACATTATCAAACTGTAATTTTACCAAATTTGCATAAATTCCTCCTTCAGGGCTGTTTTCAGCTTTCGAAATCAACTCTTCATGGCTACCAGACTCTGCGATTTCACCATCTTTCAACACATAAATTGTATCGACATTTCTGATAGTAGCTAATCTATGAGCTATGATAATCGTCGTGCGGTCTTTCATTAATTTGTCCAACGCATCTTGCACTAATTTTTCAGATTCAGAGTCTAAGGCACTCGTGGCTTCATCAAGAATCAGAATAGAAGGGTCTTTCAGAATCGCACGAGCGATGGCTATACGTTGACGTTGCCCGCCCGAAAGTTTCACACCACGCTCACCCACAATTGTCTCAAATTTATCAGGGAAAGATTCAATAAACTCGTAAGCATTCGCTTTTTGGGCGGCATCTACTACTTCTTGGCGAGTAGCGTTTGGTTTTCCATAAGTAATGTTTTCGTAAATTGTTCCACCAAAAAGCATAACTTCTTGTGGCACAATTGCAATATTACTACGAAGTTCGGTTACATCTTGCGTAGCAATATTTTGTCCATCAACCATAATTTTACCTTTTGTAAGTGGGTAAAGCTTCATCAAAAGCTGTACAATTGTTGATTTTCCTGCACCACTATGACCAACGATGGCTATTTTTTCACCAGATTTGATTGAAAGCGATAGTTCTTTCAAAATCGTCACATCGGGGCGAGAAGGATACGCAAAACCTACTTTATCGAATGTTATGTTTCCATCGGCTTTCTTGAAAACTGGATTTTTGCTTACATCAACTTCTGACTCTTCATCCAAAATTTCCAAAATTCTTTCTGAAGCACCAACTGTGCGTTGAATTTGGGCGTACATATCGCCCAAGCCACCAACCGAGCCTCCAATAAAACCCGTATAAAGAATAAAAGTGAATAAATCTTGAAAGGCTAATTCGCCCGAAAGTACTAAGTTTCCACCGTACCAAACCACGCCTACAACACCACCAAACAAAACAGAGATAATAAATGAAATAAATCCACCTCTGAAAGTTGCCGCTTTGAGAGCGTAATCAACTACTCGCTGGATAGAAATTCCGTAGCGATTTACCTCTAAGCGTTCGTTTGTAAATGCTTTCACAACATTGACCGATTGCAGGGTTTCTTCAACAATAATATTTGTTTGTGCCAATTCATCTTGTACTTTCTTAGCGTTTTTTCTAATAAATCGTCCAAAAATAATAGCTGCTATCACCAAAAACGGAAATGTAGAAAGCATAAAAAGCGTCAATTTCCCAGAAAGCATCGAAATCAAAATTACGCCACCCACGAGCGTAAAAATTTGGCGAAAAAGTTCGGCAAGCGTAATAGAAAGTACATCTTGAAGCTGCGTAACATCGGAGGTGATGCGGCTCATGAGTTCACCAACCCTACTTTTCTCAAAAAATGAAATTGGTAAAGTAATAATTTTCGTATAAAGTTCTTGACGTAAATCACGCATCGAACGCTCCGAAACTCTCGAAAAAGTGTAAACACGTAGAAATGAAAACAACGCCTGCATGATAAGCAAGGCTACGAAAAGAAACGTTACATCGTTGAGTGTGAGTTGATTAGACGAACTAAAAACTTGCTGAAATTTCTGGATACCAGTATTCCCGCCCATCATTTTTGCTGCCTCAAGAGCCGCTGATGGATTTTTAGGCGAAACAATCGCTCCGACCATTTGCCCCATCAATAACGGCACGCTCATCGAGGTAATTTGAGACAAAACCAAGAAAACAAAACCTATGACAAAAGTGCCTTTGTAGGGCAACGTAAATCTAAAAATCTTTAATACTTTATTAAAACCCTCTTTTGTTACCTTCTTTTTATCTGCCTCCGAAACACCCGCACCAAAACTACTACTTCTTTTTGCCATAATTATTTACCTTCCAACGGTCATTAAAATACTTGTCTTGAAAAAAATCATTCCATGAAAAACAGTACTATCAATTGTGTACTCTTAACTGCCAATTTTTTAATCTTCCAACTGTCCTTTGTATTTCGATTTCTCGAAAATATCACGAGCATTTGGGTTTTTCATCAAATCAATTAACGAAATTGAAGTGTTTTCAGTTCGGTAACGGCTTACAATTCGCCAACCAAGCCATTGCCCGATACGACCTGGACAGTCGTTTCCAACTTCAAAAACCTTTGGGCGGTCGCCGAGGTATTTATCTTTAATACGGTCGTTGGTTTCATAGAGCAATTTATTATCAAGAAAATGCCCCCAAACCAAGTCTTGCGAATTCCAAGTTTTGGTCATGTTCGAATCAGCGTAAGCTATCACGAGCGAGTCAGCCACATCGGGCAACATCGCACGAGTAAACTCGTAACTTTTTCCGTAATAAACCATATCGCTCAAAAGTGTGTGGTCTTTAGGGTCGATAGCATTGTATTTTCTTGATAAAATTGTCAATATCGAAGGAACAATATAAGGTTTATCGAATCTTTGTAAAAGATAGAGTGGATATTGCGGGCGATACTTAGCCTTAGGGCCAAGAAAAGTTTCTAAAGGTATCACAATCATATCTTCCGATACCATTAATTCTAAATCAAGTGCCGTGAAAGTCGTGATGATTTGAGGCTCTTTAAAATCGGGATAATAATATTTTATGTGCTTAAAAGCGGTTTCAAGTTGGCTTTTCAAATCAGCCAAATTTCCGAATGTTTGTTTTGTATCTTCGTAAAAAGCTTGAGTATCGGGGTTATTATGAATCAAAAACAGTCGATTTATGAGTGCGGTATCTTCGGGGGAAGTCTGATAAAACTGATTAACAAACTTGGTGTTTTTTAGTAAAAATCCTTTGATTTGTTCTTTTGTTTTTAGCTGCATCATTGCCTCGTCAAACCTCTGAATATCAACCTTTACTGAAATAGTTGAGGTATCAACAGTTTCGGAGTTTTGACAAGAAAATAAAAAAGAAAGCCCAAGAAATAATCCAACGATAGCAGAGCAGAACGTACGTAATTTCATAAATAATTAAATGTTTTTTAAAAAACGCACAAAAATAGATAAATATTTGCCCAAAATCATCTAATTTCGTAAGATTGTAATTCAAATCTAAATTTGCAGGAAACCTGATTGCTAAAATCAGGTACATTATAAAACCCTTAATTATCCACTCAAAATGTTTCACATAAACTTTTCGGCTGTATCTTGTGTCAACAAGATGCTGATATTCAGCGTTTATTTTTGTTCGTTTCAAGCTCTTGCACAAAAGAATATTCAAAAAGGAGGGAATCGAGTAGATGCTTTGATTCAAAGAAATCGTAAACTCACCAACGAGATTAATCTCCTGAATCAGTTATTAGCAAGACAAAGCAATCAAATACTTTCGCAGGAAGGCATAGCAAATTATTATAAATCAGTTCTGAAAAGTTTAAGAGATTCAACAGCCAGTATTTCAGGTATTTGTACAGCATATAAAGAAAAAACAGAAGCCGAACTAACTTCGCTGAAAACTGCCTTTGCTGACTCAATGCAACTTTTCAGAGAGTTTAGAAAACAAGTCATTAAAGATAGAAACAGAGTTGTAAAAGACACAAATGTTGTGAGAGTTTACACGATGCCTTACGAACAAGTACGTGTGCGTGTTCTCCGCAAAATTTTGGATGAAGGTATCGATTTAGTAATTGAGCGTAATACGGACGAGGGTTTTTTAGTGTCGAAAGTATTTAAAGACCGCAAAACAAAAGGGCTTTTCAAGAAAACCATCGAAACACGGGTTGATTGCGACATCAAAATGGTTCAACACCCTTACGAAGACAATAAGACCTTATTTTATACGTCAACAAGAGTGCAAGAAAAAATAAAAAAAGATAGCCAATTTATCGAATTGACTGATAGTAAAGTAATTAAAGATTATCAGAAAAAACTTTTAAAATTCTTTGATGATTTTTTGGTAGGAAATTAAACGAGTCGAGAATAAGCTGATAGCTACATAGATATTATCAAGCCCATGCCTCAAACGTGGGCTTTTTTTGGACTGCACCGAAGGTCTGGACCATCTTTAAGAAGTAAAAAGCCATGTTTGGCATAAAACTTGTTAAAATAAGCTAATATATCAATTGGATTTCCTTGATAATCTATATGAATCTGCTTATTTTTGCACCTCAATTTTTTTGAAAAAATAAAAAATAATAAACAGGCATTTAAACAGCCCTAAAAAGTCCAGTAATAAATAAAAAAAACAAATGGCTTTAATTAACAAAATTCGTGAACGTTCAGGTGTTGCAGTCGTAGTTATCGCAATTGCACTCATTTTATTCATTGTCGGAGGAGATTTATTCGGAGGAAATGGTAAAAGTGGCTTGTTTAGTAGTAATGATAATAAAATTGGTGAAATTGCAGGTACCAGTATTGACTACCAAGCATTTCAAGCAAAATTAGATGTAGCTCGTGCCAATTATGAGCAACAAGCTGGAAGAGCTTTGCAAGAGCAAGAAATTCAGCAATTACGTAGCCAAGTTTGGGAACAAATGATTTTTGACATTACTTACAAAGCTGAATTTGAAAAATTGGGCTTGAAAGTTACGCCAGATGAGCTTCGTGAAATGGTTCAAGGAACTAAAAATCTTAGTCCAATCATTAAGCAACAATTTACTGACCCACAAACAGGACAGTATGACCGTAACCGTCACATTGAATTTATCAATGCTGCCGCTGCGAACCAACTTCCTGCTCAACAAAAATTGGCTTGGGACCAAATCAAAGAACAAGCGATTCAACAACGTTTGTTGGAGAAATACAATGCCTTGCTTTCTTCTTCTTCATTCGTAACAACTGCCGAAGCTAAAAGAGAATACGATGCAACAGCCACCAAAGCAGATGCTCGTTATTTATATGTACCTTTCACAAGTATTATTGACACTACTATCAAAGTTACTGATAGCCAATTGTCAGACTATTTGAGCAAACACAAAGAAGAATTTAAAGGTTACGATAGCCGTTCATTTGACTATGTAGTGTATCAGGTAATGCCTACCAAAGAAGATAGTGCTGCTTTATACGAAGATATTAAAAACTATGCCAAAGGTTTAGCGGCTGCTCCAAATGCAAAATCTTATGCTGAACTAAATTCTGATAGCCGTGTGCCTTACGAGCGTAGTGCCAACGAACTAACGCCAACATTGAAAGCGGCTTTGGCAACTGCCATTCAGGGTGCAGTTATTGGGCCATTTAAAGAGGACAACACTTACTCGATTTACAAATACGAGGGAACTACAACAGACTCGCTTTACACAGCTCGTGCAAGCCATATCTTAATCCGTGCCGATAAAACAGCTCCAGACTCAGTAAAAGCTATTGCTCGTGCAAAAGCACAAGACATCTTGAACCAATTGAATCAAGGTGCCGACTTCGCAACTTTGGCTCGTGCAAACAGCCAAGATGGTTCGGCTCAACAAGGTGGAGATTTAGGTACATTCAAAAACAATGGTACGATGGTAAAACCATTTGAAGCTGCTGTATTTGCTATGGGCGGTGCTGGTTTAGTTCCAAAGGTAGTCGAAACTGACTTCGGTTATCACGTAATTAAAGTAACAGAAGGGAAATCAAACACTAAATATAAAATTGCTACTTTGAGCCGCGAGCTACAAGCGAGCGAAAGCACAAGAAATGCTATCTACCAAAAAGCTGAAACATTGCGTGCAAATAGCAGTTCTAAAGAAGCATTTGAAGCGGCAGTTAAGAAAGATGGCAAATTGGTTATCTTGAAAGCTGATAAGATTTTCCCTGAGGCTTCAACATTCAATACTATCCAGAATGCACGTGAAGTTGTGTTGTGGGCATTTAATAAAGATACAAACGTAGGCGAAGTTTCTGACCGTGTATTTGAAGTAGGCGATAATTTTATCATTGCGGCAGTAACTGCCAAAACTGAAAAAGACAGTCCTAAAGCTGATGATTTCAAAGACGCTATCACTGCTAAAGTTCGTAATGAAGTAAAAGCAGAGCAAATCTTGAAAAAATTAGGTGGTGCTTCTGGTGCATTGGAGCAAGTTGCCCAAAAATATGGTGCGGGTGCATTGGTTGAAACTGCTACAGATATTAACTTGATGGCTGGTATGTTGACATCTCCAGGAATAGACCCAATTGCTATTGGAAAAATCTTCGGCTTACAAGCTGGCAAACGTTCTAAGCCATTTGTTGGCGAGAACGGTGTATTTGTAATTGAAACAACGAGACTTACGAAAGCTCCTGAAATTGCAGATTACACGCAATACAAAAACCAAGTGATGCAACGTACGGGTGGTTATGGTGTTTCATACATGGCAAACCAAGCAATCCGTGATAACGCAAATATTAAAGATAACAGAGCTAAATTTTTCTGATATAGTTTAGAAAATAGATTTTTAAAAAGAGGAATATCGAAAGGTATTCCTCTTTTTTGTGGCCATTGGTTAAATTTTAAGGTCTTTAACGTCGGCAAGACTCTAAGTCTTGCCGACGTTGTTTTGTTATTTGGGTACGTATTTATGTTGAGAGATAAAATAAAAGCCTCAGCGTATTTAAACACTGAAGCTTTTAAACGAAAATATCTAAATTTAACTTACTTAACAGTATAGGTTTTCTTATCAGCACCAACTCCTTTTAGTGTTAATGACTTCCAATGTTTTGGAAGTTTTGTTTTTAGCTGGATGATTCCAGCATCGGTAAAATCAAGTCCACCCCAACCGTTGATGAGCGTTTGTAAATACCCACCAGCACCTGTTGAAAAATAAGGATTTGTTCCACCAGCAGTTTCGGCTAAAACTCCAAATGGCGGAACTTCATTTGGTTTATAGCTATCCATATATTGTTTGTACGCAGTTTCAGTATTGCCTAAACGAGCATTTAAGATAGAAAACACCCCATGTGCCATGGCGGGGCTTTGTCCTTTTCTTCCTGGAAGATTATCGGCTAAAACTTTCCAATAAAAATCTAAATCTTTCTTGATTGTAGCAGGGTCAGTGATTTGTTTCATTGGGTAAGAAAGTAAATTTACATCGCCTTGCTTGATTGGCTCGCCGTTGTATGATGCGTGTTCACGAGTGGTGCCATCGGGGAACTTCAAAATTACGATTCCTTCTTGCACTTCTTTCCATTTGGGGTTTTCGGGAAGGCCAAGTTCTTTGGCTGCTTGATTGGCGTACCCTAAAACCTCTTTCGCCATACCATTCGTATAAGCATTGTCATCCACATTTTCGGCCCATTCGTCAGCACATACAACATTGATAATATGGTACTTTCCATCGTTGCCTTTTTCAACACGACTTACCCAAAAATGGGCTACTTCTTTCAGCATTGGGTATCCACGTTCTTTCAACCACATTTTATCTTTCGTGACCTGATAATACTTCCAAAAAGCAAAACCTATATCACCCGTGATATGATGCTGAAATGGCCCCGTCAAAGCCCATACAGGCGTTGATTCCTGCCCAGAATCATCCGACTCCCACGGAAACATTGCTCCTTGATACCCGTGTGCTTTGGCGTTGTATTTAGCCGCTTGCAAACGCTCAAAACGATATTCGAGTAATGATTTTGCCAGTTCTGGTTTCATCGCTAAAAGCGGAGGATACATCCAGATTTCGGTATCCCAAAAAACGTGACCATTGTAGCCCAAACCTGATAATCCCATTGGCGAAAGGCTATAAGCTTGTCCTTCACGGCAAAACGAATATAGATTATACAATGAAAAGCGTGCGGCACGTTGAGCTTCATCGTCGCCTTCAATGATAATATCCGACTCCCAAAGTTTTGCCCATGCTTCTTTGTGTTTTTTGAGCAAACGCTCACGTTTTTCGAGTGCCGCAAAGATTGTCAGACGTTCCGCTTCGTTGTGTGGGTCAATCACATTTGCTGTCGAAATGACCGAACCAACCACCGAAAATCTATAAGTTTCGCCTGCTTTTATTTTCTTCGTAAACTTCATGCGGTGCATTCCGTTGTCCCATTCTTCGTGAATCAATTGCGGTTCTTTGCCACGTTCTTCCTCAAACAAAAATGAGTTTGAGGCCGCAATCGTGTGTTTTCCAGTAGGTGTTTTAGCGACCGAAGTCATCAACGGAATGAGCGAGTGAGGGCGGTCAATGGTATGAAAGAAGTTTTTTACATCACGCAGCATATCAGGCGTTTGCATGATGCTGATGGGCGTAAATTCAATATCTTGTTTCGCCGTTATTTCCATTTCAATCAATGCTGAATGTGGTAAATGGCGAAGTGCAAGCACGTTAGATTTGACCGATGCCTTATTTCCCATATCAAATGTAGTACTGAAAATAGCATTTTGCATATCAATCGTTTGCACGAAGTTGCTCACATTCATACGGTTAATCATCTGATTATCAACGATTAGTTCCATGTTAGCAAATTCAAATACTTTCATAATATTAGCCACACGCCCACGCCCGTAAGTATCAAAAGTGCCATTCAATACGATTTCTTTCACTTTTAGCGGGTCGGGCGAAGAAGTAATTCCGACCATACCATTAGCTACCGTTACGCCATAATAATTATTAGGGTCGAAGTTTTTTGCCGAGATTTGCCATTGTGCATGCGTTGGTGTGAATACACTCATACAGAGTAGCAGTGTGCAGAGATGCTGCCACAGGTTTTTCTTTTTCATAGGTTAAATTTTGTTTAATTGAGTATAAATATAGTGTTTTTCAGGTATCCGAAGAAAAACTCATTATTTAAACAAAGATTTTGGCTACTTTTATAGTCAAATCCATAGCCTCAAAAATATTTATTTATGAAAAAAGTTATTGCATTTGCCTTATTATCAGCCTTGTATGTTTCGTGCGATAGTTCACAGAGAAATACAAAAAAAGATTCGCTACAAGTAGCCAAGCTGGCTATCGAAGAAGTTCCAGCAAGTGATTCTCTCACTATTGATTTATTAGATTTAAGCAAAAAAGGCTTATTAAAAAACACGCAAATAGTTATGATTCAACCCGACCCAGTTTATCATAAAAACAAGCGTTTTAATGCCTTATCATTGAAAGAAATTTTAGAAAAATATTCTTCAATAAAAAGGATGAATACAGCTGATTTGAAAGTAGTTTTTGAGTGCGAAGATGGCTACAAACCCGAAATGCCTTTAGAAAAAATACTTTCGGCAAAAGCCTATTTAGCAGCAAGCGATGCCGATGCTCCGAAAGGGCGTACGTGGGAAAAACTTCTAAAAAATGGCCAAGAAACAAAAATTGAACCTTTTTACATAGTTTATGAAGGTGTTTCAGGCGAGGATGTGAATTATAAATGGCCGTATAATTTGATAAAAATACATCTTGCTCCTCTTCACGAAAATGATGCGGCTCTCAAACCAAAAGATGAATCGGCTCTGGCAGGTTACGAAATATTCAAGAATCGTTGCCAAACTTGCCATGCTATCAACAAGATTGGTGGAAAAATGGGGCCAGAGCTCAACTACCCCAAAAGCGTAACGGAATATTGGAAAACCGATGATTTAAAAGCATTCATTCAGAACCCTACGAGTTATAGAAACGATGTAAAAATGCCAAATTTGGGCATAAAACCCGAAGAAGCCACTGAAATTGTGAAGTATCTAAGCTATATGAGCGAACATAAATTGTAAAAACCTAAAAATTAGCGATTGTTGATTAAAGATGTGACTACGTCAAAACTCCACAATCTTTAATTGATACTTTTGAATCAATTTTTGGGTTTAAAAACGATAGTTTAATCCGTAATTTAGCCCAAACATTTTCAGACGCATCTGTAAGGCCGTTGAATTGTTAATACCCGAAAATAACGAGTGCTGATAGGAACTTCCTAAATTTAACTGCCAATGCTTGCTTACAACGTAGCTTGCCCTTACGCCACCTAAACCACTCAAATTCAACGGTTTATAGATATTGCTTGAGCTATTGATTACACTCTTTTCCTGTACGATACTATTATCATTGATGATGGTATTTTGTAAGAAAATATCCGTCGAAACACCCGCTAAAAAGTTTAAAGCAACTTTTTTCGATAAGCCCATTTCATATCCAACTTGCATCGGAATCATCAGATATTCATAACGATTACTGAATTGTGAAGCATCGGCTACTATAGTATTTACTTGGCCATTAGCAAACTGCATATCTTGTTTAGCCGAATTTTGCATCAAGTAATCAGCAAAAAAAGTATTTACATAGCCGTTTTGTTGGAAAGCATAAGTATTGCTATTCAGCGTAGAATTTCCACGTAAATATCTGATTCCACTCTCAAAATTCCATTTTTTTGAAATTTTATAGCCCATCGCTACGCCTGTATTGATTCCAATGCCCGATTTTATAGCATTTTGTGGTTGAGAAACCATCACATTTGCCTGAGGGCTAACCGATGAAGATGTACCTACCGAAGTTTGATTTGAACTTTTTGCAAAAGCATCGGCTTGTGTCATCGCAACGTTATTTATCCCCCCAAGTTTCATATTGGGGTCAAAAGGCGAAACGCCCGATTGAACACCCACCCAAAACTTAGAGTCGTTTGAAGCCACAACTGGAGCTTCGGTTGCTTCGCTTTCAAAACTTAGTTTACTTCGCCTCAAAGTATATCTACTTCCCAAATATTGGTATTCGTGGTATTTCAATAAGGCTAAATCTATAATTATTTTATTATCATTTTGAGTAACTAAAACACCCTTATTAGACCCACTATCAAGCACTTGTAAGTTGTAACCAACCAATGTTTGATTACTGCTCGTAGGCACATTCACAACCCTATCACCAGCGTTAGTACTTGCAGCGACTAACGTTGGTAATTGGTTGTTTTGTGTAGATTTTGGCGAGGTAATAACACGTTTATTAGTAGTTGTTTCTGCGAAAGCCAGTTGGTTGCCTAATATTTTTGACGAATTAATGGTTTCAATGTCATTTCGTGCTTTTGTTGCAAGAGAAGTATGGTCTGTTTTATCCAACTCTGGCTGAGTTCTTTGATTTTGGGTGTCTGAGTTTGGTTGAACTTTGGTTTGAATATTATTTGCTACTGAAGTTGTAGTATCTTTTTGATTAAAAAATAAGATTCCTCCCAAAGCCAAAATCAGCGTTGCGGCCACACCAGCAAGCATAGCTGATGAACGAAGGAAAAATAAGAATGGACGGCGTTTTTTTCGCTCTAAATCCTGCTCAATTCGCTCCCACATATCGCTTGGGGGAGGAAAAGAAGCATCATTAAATGCCTTTCGCCATTCTTCTTCAAAATTATTTGGCTTCTGTGAGTCCATTTCTTTCTACGAAAACAATTCCGTATCTTTTACTTAAATGATTTATTTGATGGCTTTAGGGTTTATTCCCATCGCTTTTAATTTTAGTTGTAGCAACATTCTGGCTCTCGAATACTGCGATTTTGATGTTCCCTCAGTCACACCCAGCATATTTGCAATTTCGTTGTGCTGATAACCTTCAATGGCATATAAATTAAAAATCGTTCGGCAACCATCGGGTAAACTCTGTACTATTTCCATTAATTGTTCAAACTCAAAACCTGAAAGCGTAAATTCATCTTGTTCTACTTCGTCAGAAATTAATTGACTATCTGTATGTTCCATGTAATTTGGCTGGCCTTGCAATTGTTTCAAGGCAGTATTGACTACTATTTTTCTGAGCCATGCTTCAAGCGGACAATCAAATCGAAAACTATCTATTTTCTGGTAAATCTTGATAAACGAATCTTGCAAAACATCTTCGGCATCGCTTCTATTTTTCATGTAACGCATAGCCGTAGCGAACAACTTACTGGCAAAACGCTCGTAAAGTTGCCGTTGGGCTGGTCGTTCTTGGCGAATACAAGCCTGTATTAATTCTTGTTCGCTATACATGAAAAGGGTATAAATTATGCTCCAACCAAATAGTTTTTAAGGGTTGCTATCAGTAAGACCCCTTTTATTTTAAAATGGTTGGAAGTGAGTTGAAAATATTTTACAAGTATCCATTTAAGCAAAAAAAAGCCCCTCAAAAAATGAGAGGCTAAATCTTACTATATTTTTTTATCGAGTAAGAAATACGGGGGCGATGGTATCATTAAAAATAACTGATGTGGTTACTTTCAAGTTTCGTTTATCAATGCTACTCAAATAGGTCGATTCAGTTGGAAATTTTAAACCGTAAGCAGTATCTCCATATTTGGTATAATCTTCCGTAATTACCTCACCCGTGCTTAAAGTAAGTCTTTTTCTTGTTAAAAGCCCTGTTGTTGCATCAAAGTATAGGTTGTATTTGATACCTTTTCCGCTTAATTCTACGTGCGTTGTTTTCACACCATTAAGGGTTTCACTGCCGACAACGGTTGCAATATAGCCCTTAGTTTGGTAGTCAAAAAATGGTAAAAGATTTTCTTTCAACTCTCTACGCATATTTTCTTGTTCTTTTTCGCTCAAACTATTGGTTTCATATTGAGTGGCTTTATCCGAACTACCAAGTGGCACTTTTCTCCAACCATCTGCCCCCTTTACACCAAATATAAATGTACGCTTTAAAATGGTTTTTGCTTTATAAAGAGCGGCTACGTTAAATGACCCCTTCAACTCAATATCATAATCAGCCGCCGAGTTTCCACGGTACGCTTGTTTGATTGAATAAGTCGAAACGCTATCCCAAAGGGCTTTTCCACCCGTTGCTTCTATGTGTTTATTGAAAATATCTTCGGCAGTTTGAGCAAACGTGCTTAAACTAATCCATATAAAAGCGAAGATTTTTAGTGCTGTGTTTTTCATCGTAAAGGATTTTTATTTGTTGTAATCAATAACGTTTTTTTTAGAAAAAATGTATAATTATGCCCGAAAATATCTTTTATAATAACATAAAAAAAACCTGTAAAGTCTCCAAAAGACCTTACAGGTTTCAGGTATAACGACAAATTATTTACCAGCTTCTTTGGCCCAAGTATCTTTCAAACCAACGGTTTTATTGAAAACCAAAACGTCAGTTGTCGAATCTGGGTCTAAGCAGAAATATCCTTTACGTAAAAACTGATACGGTGTGCCAAGTGTTGCCTGTTTAAGTGCAGGTTCAACTTTTGCCGTAATCACTTGCAATGACTCCGAGTTAAGATAATCTTTAAAATCGCCATCTTCACGGCTTGGGTCTTCTACCTTAAATAATCGGTCATAAAGTCTTACTTCGGCATCAACTGCTTGTGCTTCCGAAACCCAGTGGATTGTTCCTTTTACATTAATGCCCGAAGTATCGTTTCCGCTTCGTGAGTTTTCGATGTATGAACAATGAAGTTCAACGATTTCGCCATTTTTATCTTTCACTACATCGTCACATTTAATAATGTAAGCGTGTTTCAAACGCACCATTAAGCCTGGCCCCAAACGGAAGTATTTTTTCGTTGGGTTTTCCATAAAATCATCTTTTTCAATCAAAATTTCACGGCTGAAAGGCATCGGTCTCGAGCCACTTTCGTGGTCTTCGGGATTATTTTCGGCAGTCAATTCCTCTACTTGCCCTTCGGGATAATTCGTAATCACAACTTTGATTGGGTCAAGTACCGCCATTACACGAGTGGCAATTTTATTGAGGTGTTCACGAACACAAAATTCCAATAAACTTACATCTATTAAATTATCACGTTTGGCAATACCGATACGGTCGCAGAACTCACGAATGGCTTCGGGTGTATATCCACGACGACGCATTCCAGAAATCGTAGGCATGCGAGGGTCGTCCCAACCTGTCACGAAATTTTCGTTAACGAGTTGTAATAATTTACGCTTACTGGTAATGGCATAAGAAAGGTTCAAACGAGCAAATTCGTATTGTTTTGAAGGGAAAATCTCCAAACTTTCAATACACCAATCGTAAAGTTCACGGTGAGGTACAAATTCGAGTGTACAAATTGAATGCGTAATTTGCTCAATCGAATCAGATTGACCGTGAGCAAAATCATACATCGGATAAATACACCATTTATCGCCCGTACGGTGATGCGTGGCAAATTTGATACGATAAATGATAGGGTCACGCATGAGCATATTCGTAGAAGCCATATTGATTTTGGCTCTCAAAACTCTCGTTCCTTCGGCAAATTCACCGTTTTTCATACGCACAAACAAATCAAGGTTTTCTTCGATTGTTCGTTCACGGTAGGGGCTATTAATACCCGCAAGGGTTGGCGTGCCTTTCATGGCTGCCATTTCTTCCGATGTGCTATCATCTACATAAGCTAAGCCTTTTTTGATAAGTTTTAAGGCAAACTCATAAAGTTGGTCAAAATAATCAGACGCATAAAGTTCGTCTGCCCACTCAAAACCAAGCCATCTTACATCGGCCTTGATAGACTCAACGTATTCGGTTTCTTCGGTTGCTGGGTTTGTATCATCAAATCGAAGGTTGGTTTTTCCACCGTATTTCTGGGCAACTCCAAAATTCAAACAGATAGATTTGGCATGACCAATGTGCAAGTAGCCATTTGGCTCAGGAGGGAAACGGGTCAAAACTCGACCATCGTTTTTACCCACTGCGAGGTCATCTTCAATAATTTGTTCAATAAAATTTAGTGGTTTTTCAATCGCTTCTGCCATGTTTCTATGAGTGGTGATGTTGCTATGTTGCGAATTTAACTATTTTTTAAGTTTAAAGTTTGGAAGTATTCATTTAAGACAAGATTTTATTGAATTAGTGAAATAAAAAATAAAAAATGTTATGTTTTTAAGCAAGATAAATTTCTAACTTGTCGAAATAAGAGAATGTCCTGAAAACTATTTCTACGCACTAACAGGTTGCAAACCTGTCCTACATTTCTGATATTTACGGCCTCAATCATCAATAAAACACTACTCTCCATGATTCTGATTGCAGATAGCGGCTCGACTAAAACCGATTGGCGAATGTTAGACCAAAACGACGTAATTGCACAAACGCAAACCGTCGGGTTTAATCCATATTACCAAGATGCCGATTCGATTGCTAACGAACTAAAAGTCAGTCTTTTGCCGCTCTGCACGAAAGAAGTAACGCAAGTTTTTTATTACGGAACGGGTGTAACCAACGAAGAAAAAGCAGGTGTAATCAAAGATGCACTTTTGAAAGTTTTTCCAACTTGTCAACAAATCGAAGCACAAAGCGATGTGATGGGTGCGGCACGAGCAGCCTGCGGAAAAACAGCGGGTATTGCTTGTATTTTGGGTACGGGTTCAAATTCCATCTATTTTGATGGTGAAAAAACTGGTTTTCAAGTGCCACCATTGGGTTTTTGGCTGGGCGATGAAGGCAGTGGCGGACACTTAGGCAAAAGCCTATTATTGAGTTATTTACACAAAGAAATACCGCTCGAAATCAGAGCAAAATTTGAAACACAATACGGAGCAATGGATAGGCTGACGGTGCTCGAAAATGCGTACCATAAACCTTTTCCAAATCGTTATTTTGCTTCGTTTTCAAGGTTTTTATTTGATAATATCGAAGATGATTTTTGTAGGGATTTAGTGGAAAATTGTTTTTTGCAATTCTTTCAAAAATATATTCTGAAATATCCCATGTGCCACGAAACCAATGTAAATTTTGTAGGTTCAGTAGCTTTTTATTACAAAGATTTATTGACTAAAATAACTGATAGTCAAAGGATTAAAATCGGTAAAATCCTAAAATCTCCGATTGATGGTTTGGTAAAGTTTCATCAATTGTAACACAATTTAGAAAATTGTGTTACAATTAAAACGAATACCGAATCTGTGCTTTCACTTCGCTGCGGTGCGGTGCATTAATTTGGTCATTACCGCTTCCGATTGTACTTACATTATTGAGTTGTGTACGAGCATAACGCACCCACAAATCAAGGTTTCGGGTAAGGCCATAACGAGCAATCAGATACGTACGAATGCCCTTGCCCGAATAAGCGGGCAGCGAAACGGCGTAGAGTACATCGTTTTCATACACATAAATTCTCGAATCATAATCATCAGTATTATAGTAGGCTATTCGGCCTTTGAATTGTAGTTTACGAATTGAGCCTTCGAGGTCTTGCATAATGGCATAACCTTTTGATTGTGAACGAGTTTCATACTGATAAGTATTCAACTGTACACGGGTTTGAGTCTTGAAAACTCTATTGACCGAATACTCAAAATTAGCCAAAATGCTTTGTCGCATTACGTTTACTACTACATCGGTCACCGTCGAATTGTTGGGCAAGTTTTTACCTTTGTGTTCTTCGTGATATTGCACATAAAACAAGGCTTTTTTATTCGGCTGATAGGTCATTCGGAATAAATAATCGAAACCACCCGAAGGAGCATCGACCAAGTATCTGAGCCACGGAAACTGAAAACGGTCGTAGAAAGCACTGAAAGTCAAGCCTTTTTTGGGTGAATATTTCAGCCCCCAATAGATGCCTCGTTCGTTGATATTTCTACTTCCTTCGCTCAAAGCATTGGCATAAAAACTATGAAAATTTCTATCAAAATTTCTGATATTTACCGCCCATTCAATTTGTCGGCTGAGGGCTGCTACAAAACCTCCAATCGCTCCGATGCCGCCACTACTTGAGCGAGCCGCTTCGCCAAAGAAATTGAAGTTTTGCCAAGTGTAAGTAACGTTTGTACCTACTACTAAATTTTGATTTCCCGAAAACTCAAATTTATTATACAAAACGGGTGTACGCTGGAGCGTGGCATCAAATTGTGTATTGAGCAACGTTGCTCCAACTTGTCCATTTTTGAATGAAAAAATAGCATTTACGCCAATATTTTGCTCAGTTAATTGATTTTTTCGAGCCAATTCAGTTTCGGTTCGGTGGTAGCCACCTGTTAGCACCGAGCTGAAATAATCTTCTCGTTCGCCACTATCATCGCTGATGCTGGCGTCTCGTTTGGTGTACGAATAAAAGCCCGTTAAGTCAATTTTACCAAGTTGATAAGTGGCGGCTGCTCCTCTAAAATAACCTCCTTCGAGCAACGAACCGTAAGGACGAACACCCAAATTGCTGCGGCGAGTAGTGGCAATGGCTTCACTACTTTTGCCCAACGAAAACCCAGCCGATAGGATTAAACCTTGCCCAAATTGTGCTTGATAATCGCCCAAAACTACGTTTTTGAGTTTGCCTTTATTACGAAGTTGAAAATGAAATGTATAGAAATCAAGGTAATTTTTTTCGCCAGCATCTTTTTCTACAATAAAACCGACTTGAAAATCTTTTGGGTGGCTCAATCTGTATCGAGCATATAAATGTTGAGGCGAACCGAGGTATTTTCCATCTTCAAAACCCTTTGATTTTTCTAAAACTTGCGAGTTTCGCAACACAAAATAATGGTCGGTGGCATTGGTGAGGCGATTTTTCAAGTCCTCGACCGAAAATTTATACTTTACATCAACAAAAGGTAGTAGTTTATTAATCGTCTCTAAATCAAGGTTTTGCACGGCTTGGAGTTCGTAAATGCTCAGAAAATCGCCGTTTTGTTCTCGGTGGTCGAGAATACTTTTTATCTGAATCTGTGAAAGCACATAGAGCGAAGCTAAATCTTCGGCAGTAGATATGTTTAGATTAAGTGGATTTTGATAAAGCTGATAAAGCGATTCGTAGAGGTCTTCGTAATTAATGTTTTCTTGCTGAACAGGAAAAACTCGTTGAATAAATTCATCTAAATTTATATCCGTTCGAGGTCGATTTTGAGCGAAAGAAACCGTTTCTGAAAAAACACAAAACGTCAACAAAGCAATTTTGATGTGCTTATTCTTAAAAAAATCATTTACAGCAGCTAAAAGTTGAGTCATGCAAGTCGTTTTTCGTCTTGCACAAAAATAGACTTTTTTGATATAAATTACATAAAATGGAAGATTTTCTTGAAATCAGTCAATAAATTGAACGACATAAAATAACAAAGGATATGAGTTTTATTTGCCGAATTGATTCGGCAAATTTTGATTAAACCTTTCATTTAATCTATGCTTTCTTCTCCAATTTAACATCAAAAAGGTCGCCCGAACGGAAGAAGATAATTGTTGCAAAGACTAAGGTCATTACCCCCCCGAAAATCACCGAAGGAACCGCTCCAAAAAACTTGGCAGCCAAACCCGATTCAAAAGCACCGAGTTCGTTGGAACAACTCACAAAAATACCGTTTACGCCACTCACACGCCCACGCATTTCGTCGGGTGGTAGTACCTGCAAGATTGTCTGACGCACAATTACGCTGATACTATCGAAAGCCCCAGTTAGGAATAAAGCCCCTGCCGACAACCAAAAGTTGGTAGAAAGTGCAAAAACTATCGTTGCTACGCCGAAGCCAGCCACACCGATAAGCATATTTCGCCATGCTTGGCGAGTTGGCGGAAAATAGGCAGTTCCGAGCATTGTCAGTACGGCACCAATACCTGGGGCGGCTCGCAAAATGCCTAACCCTTCAGCACCAACGTGTAGCACATCTTTGGCAAAAACTGGTAAAATAGCGATTACACCACCAAAAAGTACCGAAAACATATCAAGTAAAATGGCGTAAAATAAAATTCGATTTTTACGTACAAAATCAATTCCTTCTTTCAAACTCTGAAATACATTTTGATGAGTAGCCGACTGCTGAATAGGCTTTTTAGAAATCAGACTTACTAAAACAAAAGCGATAGCAAACAAAACGATTACCAAAATAAGTGTGTTAGTTAAGCCTAACCAACTATATAAAAAACCCGCTGATGCTGGCCCTAAAATCATACCCGATTGCCAAAATTGGCTGCTCCACGAAGCAGAATTTGGATAATGTTCGGCGGGAACCAAAAAAGGTTTGAGCGATGACCAAGATGGGCCATAAAACCCACGGGCAATGCCTAATATGAAGACAGTCAGATAGACAACAAATTTTATTTGAGCAATATCAAACGAATGATTAGCCGTTGGATAAGTAACCCAAAGGAGCAAGAAAGAACAAAGCACAATAACACCATAACAAATCTGAATAATGCGTTTTTTATCGCCTCGGTCGGCAAAATATCCCCCAAAAAGTGCCAAAGAAATGTATGGAATTGCCTCAAAAAGCCCAATTAAACCCAATGAAAGTGGGTCGTGGGTGATTTCGTACAAATAAAAACTGATGACAACTTCTTGTACCAAAACCGCAACCGTAAACAGAAATTGAGCCGAAATAAAATACCTAAATTCGGGAAAACGGAGGGCTGCGTAAGGGTCTTTGGTTTGCTTCATTCGGGTAATTTTCTTGTTTGATATAAAAACAACAGTTTTTTTCGCTTTTGAAGTTCCTTAATTTTATAAATTGCGAAGTAAGTATGGCACACTTAGTTCATCGCAAATAGCCGGACTATCGACAGAAGACCGTGGACTATTCTACAACTGCGGAATCTGAATCCCTGTAATTTTTCGATAAAGGTCAATGGCAAACAAATCGGTCATGCCCGATATAAAATCAACTACCGCAAGAATATTCTGGTAAACATCGCCGCCCTTCGTAATACCGTATTGGCTCGGAATCAACTGCAATAATTTTCGTGATTTGGCCGTGTCGGGCTGTAAAACGGCCGAGACAAATTCCTTCAATAATCCACCAATAATATGATAACCTGCAATTTCGATTTCAATCACCGACTTGTCGTTGTAAATCTTCTTGACCGAAATTTCATCTATTTTTTTGATTAAAGAAGTAGTTTTTTCATCTAAAAGGTCAATCAAAGGCTTATTGAGTGAGCCATCGAGTAATTGGACTTCGTATTCAAAGAAAATTTCGGTGCATTTTGCTACTAATTTTCCGATGAGCATAGCTCGCAAAAAAGAAAGTTTCTGCTTATCATCTTCCACATCATCAACCAATTCTTTAATCGGCCTTTTTCCTGCTCTATCTTCAAAGAAAGGTTCGAGCAAATCTCGTGCTTCTTGAATCGAAATAATATTGAGTCGGTGAGCATCTTCGAGGTCGATGATTCGGTAACAAATATCATCGGCTGCTTCTACCAAAAACACAAACGGATGGCGAGCAAAAACTGTTTTTTCGTCATTCAAAGCATTGATATTCAGTTCGGTTGCAATTCGTTGATAAAACTCACTTTCGGCATCAAAAAAGCCCGATTTTTTGGCCGAAATAAAACTTTTCTTCTTAAATCCACTCGTCGAATCGGCAGGATATTTAATGATAGAAGCCAAAGTTGCGTAAGTAAGATTAAGATTACTTTGATTAAAAATTGTTGTCAGAATTCGAAACGCATTGGCATTGCCTTCAAACCATTTAAAATCGTTGAATTGGTTTTCAGTTAGGTTTTCAGTCAGAAATTTGAGTTTTTCACCTTCCAATTCTCTAAAATAAGTACGAATGGCTTCTTCGCCCGAATGTCCGAAAGGCGGATTACCAATATCGTGAGCAATACAGGCCGTCATGACCACCGCCGAAAGTTCAAATTTATAAAACTCTATAGCCTCTTGGTTCAGTTCACTTTCGTATTTTTCAACGATTTTTTCGCCAATTGCTTTCCCGAGCGAGCGTCCAACCGATGCCACTTCTAAACTGTGAGTCAGGCGATTATGTACAAAAACAGCTCCAGGCAATGGAAACACTTGGGTCTTGTTTTGCAAACGACGAAACTGCGACGAAAAAATCAATCGGTCGTAATCTCGCATATAGTCAGTGCGGAAATTTTCGTGGGCGTTGCGGTGTTCGGCACCGAGTCGTTTATTAGAGAAAAGAGTTTGCCAATTCATGTTTTGGGTGGTGAAATTTCGTTGCAAGATAACCAATGAGCAAATGAGATACAATGAATGATAGAACGAGTACCGTAGTGGAGCTGAATATTTTTGAAAAAACAACAATATATTAAACAAAATAAAGATAAAGTATGGCTTTTTTAATAAAAATAGCATTTTATCTACCGATAAGTTTAGATTTGTATAATCTTAAGAAAGTGTGAAGTTGACTTAATATTCAGCTCCACTGCGGCACTCGTTCTATCATTCACTCATTCACTCATTCGATTTTGAAAGTAGTAATTATCAAATATAACGCAGGCAATGTACAATCGGTTATGTATGCCCTTGAGCGTATCGGTGCAAGCTATGAGCTTTCTGATAATGCAGAGGTGATTCGCTCTGCCGAACGAATCATTTTCCCAGGTGTAGGCGAGGCTTCAACTGCCATGAAAAGTTTACGAGAAAACGGTTTGGATAAAGTAATTCCAACGCTTAAACAACCATTTCTCGGAACGTGCGTAGGAATGCAGCTTCTTTGCCAATCATCCGAAGAAAATAATACCGAATGTTTGGGAGTTTTTGATATTCCAATCTTAAAATTTCCGAGAGTAAAAGGCTTTAAAGTTCCACAAACAGGTTGGAATAATATTACAGCCGACCAGCCAAATCCGCTTTTGAAAGGTTTGCGAGAAAGCGAATATGTCTATTATAATCACGGATATTATGCTCCACTTTGCGATTATACGGTAGCCAAAACGGATTATATTTTGGAATATTCGGCGATGTTGCAGCGAGACAATTTCTTTGCAGCACAGTTTCACTCCGAAATCAGCGGTGACGTAGGCGAACAGATTTTTAAGAATTTCTTGGAGATTTGATTTTTAGTTATCTTTACCCAATAATCATACTCAAAAATGACAAAAGACGGGGTTTATTTTGAAGAAGTTAAAATTACTGACGTAAAGTGTTTTAAAGGAACACACAAAATTTCTTTTGCCAAACCTAATGGAGAACCTCAACAATGGAATGTTATTTTAGGAAATAATAATACTGGAAAAACTACAATTTTAAAAATATTAGCATCTTTAGATTTAAGAAAAGGAAACGAGTACTACTATCCTAAAGGAACAATTTTCAAAGAATTAAAAAGTAGTTTTCTGATAAACTCTTCTTTCAATAGATTTATATCTGGCGTAGTTTGGAGTATCAGAGGTGAAAACAATAAAATGTACCTTTCTGCTGCAACACCTTATGGTGATGATTATTTTATAAACAACTTATTGTTTTTTGGTTACGGCATTTCTCGGAAAATCTCTGAAACAAATCTTTCAAATGTTGAAATAGAAAAAGAATACTTAGACGGCATTTTCCAAGATGATGTAAGATACACAAATCCAGAAGAATGGTTATTTCAGTTAGATTTGGTTGCTTCTAAAGGAGATAAAAACTCTCAAAAGTTGCTTAGCAAAGTTAAAGAAATACTAACGAGTGATTTGCTACCCGATGTTCATGAAATAGAGCTTATTTCCGAGACAAAAGAAAACACAGTTCAAAATTATGCTCTTTTTCATACTGATTATGGAAAAGTTCGTTTACGTGAACTCGGATATGGTTATCAATCTACAATGGTTTGGGTGGTTGATTTAGCAAAAAAAATGTTTGAGCGTTTCCATAAATTAGAAAACCCACTACACGGTGCTGCAATTTGTTTAGTTGATGAAATAGACTTGCATTTGCACCCAGATTGGCAACGAAAAATCATTAAATATCTAAGTGGGGTTTTTCCAAATGTACAGTTTATCGTAACGGCTCATAGCCCGCTCATTGTCCAGTCTGCCGAAGATGTAAACTTAATTATCTTAGAAAAAGACAAAGAAAACACCCACATCAGGCAAGAATTTGGCACTTTTCAAGGCTGGACAGTTGAGGAAATTCTTCAAGATTTGATGGGTTTAGGAGAAAAAACGCTTTCGGATACTTATTTAAGTTTCCTGAAACAATTTGAGACAGGAATAGATGAAGAAAATTATAAAAAAGCAAAGTCCGCTTTTGATGAGTTGAATAAAATCTTACATCCAACAAGCAGTCAGCGAAAATTACTAAAACTTCAACTTGGCTCAATTGCACCTTTACCTGCTTCGACTTTTGCATGATAAAAATTAAAGACTTACCCGCTCCTACTGAACTTACAGACGAATTGATTGAACAGTTGACGGAAGAATTTAAGTTAACCGATAAAGCTGTTTGGAAAAAAGAATATATCAGTAAACAACTTTTGGCTATGTCAGAGGGAAAATGCTGTTTTTCGGAGTGTAAGTTAGTTGAAGAAGGCAAATATCTTGAAGTAGAGCATTTTTATCCAAAATCTATTTATCCTGATGAAGTTCTAAAATGGGAAAACCTTCTACCTATTTCTTCTGCTGTAAATAAAGCAAAGTTAGACCATGATACCAAAATCGAACCCATAATCAACCCACGCTTCGATGACCCTAAGAAGCATTTGGCATTCAGGGCGTATCGTTTCAAAGGTAAAGATGAAATTGGTAACACAACGATAGAAGTTTTAAATTTGAACGATACTAATTTGTGGGTAAACAAACGATTTGAAATCGGGAACTATGCTGTTGAACGCTTAGAAGAAATAAGCAAAGATTTAGAAGAATATGATGATTCAACAAATAAGACAACCGTCAAAAAGAATAAAATTATAAGAAAATTAAGGAATTTATTCCACGAAGGCACCCCAAAAGCAGAATATAGTTCAGTAGTTGCATCTTATATTCTTCACGATAATGATTATGAAATCATCAAAAACCTATTGATTAAAAACGATTTATGGGATGATGAATTTAAAGAATTAGAACAACAATTAAAATTTTGTGCATTAGACGTAATCTCATGAATTTTCAAATCATTCCAGCCATTGACATCATCGACGGTAAATGCGTAAGGCTTACACAAGGTGATTATTCTCAGAAAAAAACTTACAACGAAAATCCAGTCGAAGTAGCCAAAATGTTTGAAGATGCGGGCATCAAACGCCTTCATTTGGTTGATTTAGATGGAGCGAAAAATAAAAAAATCACCAACGCCAAAGTTCTCGAAACCATTGCTTCAACAACCAATCTTCACATTGATTTTGGCGGAGGTGTGCAATCGGATGACGATATTCGCTTGGCTTTTGATTGCGGAGCAAAGCAAGTTACGGGTGGAAGCATCGCCATCAAAAATCCAGTATTATTTGAAGAATGGCTCAAACGTTTTGGGAGCGAATCAATCATTTTAGGAGCTGATGCTCGCAACGAAAAAATTGCGGTAAGTGGTTGGGAAGAAGATTCGGGCGTTTGGGTGTATGATTTTATCGGAGAATGGATTGCCAAAGGCGTAAAATATACCATCAGCACCGATGTAGCCAAAGATGGACTTTTGCAAGGCCCTTCGGTTGATTTATACAAAAAAATGCAAGGGCAATTTCCTGATTTACAAGTAATTGCGAGTGGTGGCGTGAGTTCAATGCAAGACCTCGAAGATTTGGCCGAACTCAATATCTTTGGCGTAATCGTAGGTAAAGCTATTTATGAAGGTCGTGTTACGTTGAAGGAGATAGAAAAGAGATTCTTGTAGAACAGGCTTGTATCTGAGTTGCGTCCAATCTTGTCATTGTTGAAGTAGTAATAAAAATCAGCGTTCCATAATGATTTACGAATACCAAAAAGACGAATACACCATCAGCACCGATAAAACCAAATTACAATTCGATGTAATTCATGGCTTTTTATCGACAAGCTATTGGTCGCCTAATATTCCGATGGAAATCGTAAAGCGTGCCGCCGAACATTCCACGACTTTTGGTATTTATAAAGCTGGAAAGCAGGTAGGCTATGCCCGCATCATTTCTGATTATGCTACTTTTGCTTACTTAGCCGATGTTTTTGTTTTAGAGAGCGAAAGAGGTAAAGGTATCTCAAAATGGTTGATGGAATGTATTACACAACAGCCTGATTTACAAGGGCTTCGTCGTTGGATGCTCGCTACTCGTGATGCCCACGGACTTTATGCACAATTCGGCTTTACTCCTCTGGATAACCCCGATTCAATGATGCAAATTGCTCGACCAAATATTTATAATGAGCAGTAGCTCGCTTGATAATTGTAAAAGAAAATGCTTACAAAAAGAATCATACCTTGTTTAGATATAAAAGATGGTCGCACCGTCAAAGGTACTAATTTCGTAAACCTTCGTGATGCAGGCGACCCCGTAGAACTCGGTGCCGAATACGCTCGTCAAGGAGCTGACGAATTAGTGTTTCTTGATATTACTGCCACCGTCGAAGAACGTAAAACCCTCCTCGATTTAGTGCGTAGAGTTGCCCATACTATCAATATTCCCTTTTGTGTAGGCGGTGGAATCGGTTCAGTTGCTGATGTTTCTAAGCTTTTAAACGCAGGAGCCGATAAAGTTTCTATCAACTCATCGGCGGTGCGTAATCCTCAATTAATCAATGAATTAGCTCTGGAATTTGGCTCACAATGTATTGTTGTGGCCATTGATACTCGTTATATTGAACAAACCAATGGCTACGAGCATATCGTACATACACATGGAGGCCGAAAACCAACCGAATTAAGAACAATTGCTTGGGCAAAAGAAGTAGAAGACCGTGGTGCAGGTGAAATTTTATTGACTTCGATGGATGCAGATGGCACAAAAGCAGGTTTTGCCATTGAATTAACGGCCGAAATCTCCGAAAATTCAAATATCCCAATCATTGCGTCGGGTGGTGCTGGTTCGATGGAGCATTTCTATGATGTTTTCACAACAGGGAAAGCCGATGCAGGTTTAGCCGCAAGTATTTTTCACTTCAAAGAAATCGGTATTCCAGAATTAAAAAATTACCTAAAAGAAAAAGGCATTCCGATGAGAATCTAATCTGTGGGGCGAACTTCCGAGTTCGCTTTTATACCTGCGAACTCGGAGGTTAGCGTCGCTACAGTTCGCTCCACAAGCAGTGCTAACTCATGAGCTTCACATTCCCACTCCATTTGCGTAATTTTAAATGGAGCAAAGAAATATAACATTGGGTTTCGATAAGAACTTAAAAGTCCTGCGATAAAATAGGTGAACGGAGGAGTACTGAGTGCTGAATGGTCAGCCGTGCGGTTTTGAGTGCTGAGTTTTGAAAGATTATTCTTATCTAACTTCATCAAAGACGTTTCTAAAATCACGCGGCTCATCTTATTCAACTCATTGTTTAAAATCTGTTTAATGTTATGAATCAACTTCTCTCGGCAGACTTCTAATTGTGGTATTTCAAAATCACTCAAAAGTCGAGCATAATGGTAAATAATTAGCGGAGTTGTGGCATAATTATGTGCCACTTCAAAGGCATTGGTAATATATTTTTCTCCTAAAATAACTTTTTTCAAAAATTCAAAAACGGCTTCATCGTATTCATTATGCGGTAATTGGTATTTTTCAAACAAATACATCAAATTGCACAACGCACACACATCATGCTCAATAGGCATATTTTTTCCGAACCATGTAGAGTAAACGCCGCCACCCTTAACTCCTAAAGGGGAACAATGCAGCTTCACTTTTTCCTTCAACCACAACACATCTTCTTTAGAGTGTGGTAAAGTCAGATAAATCAAAGCCGTATCATCTATATCATCGGGGATTCTAAAATGGTCGAGATGTTGGAAGATTCTGCCATTCGGGAAATGTTTTGAAGGCTTCGTCTTCCAAAAATTGTAGGTTTTCAGCCCATCTTTATTCTGAAAATCAGGGTAGTTTTTAATTGCTTTCGCAGTAATTTCATCAATAATCTGCTGCGATTTTGTCGAAACTTTATCTTTTACCTGATTCAGAATAAAAGCAATAGTGGCCGTGTAAAAAATATTGGTGTCGGGACGACGATAAAACAGATATTTATTATGCCGATACGAAGGAAAAATGCCATCAGGAAAAAACGCATCACCTCGTGACTGGCACAAGGCGATGCGTTCAATTAAGACATCAATATCTAACTTATGTTTGTCTGTCATAAAAATCTACCTTAAAGTGGACAGCCATCTGTTGAAAGTGAAGTTATTAAGAAACTTTCAACACTAACTTACCCGTATTTTCACCTTTGAATAGCTTCATCAATGTTTCGGGAAAAGCTCTTACACCACCTTCGGCTACATAAACTTTTGCATTAAGTTTTCCTTGGGCAATCCAGCCCGCCATTTCTTTTACGGCTTTTCCGTAATTGGCGGCATTATCAAAAACCACAATTCCTTCCATTCTTGCACGATTCACTAAAAGAGCTAAATAATTACTCGGCCCAACAGGTTTTTCGGTGGCGTTATATTGAGAAATAGCACCACAAATAACAATTCTTGCTCGAAGATTAATCAGCCCCAAAACTGTATCCAAAATTTCACCACCAACGTTATCAAAATAAACATCAACGCCCGCTGGACAAGCCTCTTTCAGTTGTTTTCTTAAATCTCCTACTTTATAATCAACGCACGCATCAAAGCCTAATTCTTCCACCACATATTTGCACTTATCGGCCCCACCCGCAATTCCCACTACTCGACAGCCTTTTATTTTAGCAATTTGTCCGACTACACTTCCCACAGCACCTGCCGCTCCCGAAACCACCACCGTTTCTCCTTCTTTGGGCTGGCCAGTATCCAATAATCCAAAATAGCCTGTCAAGCCCGACATTCCCAAAGTTCCGAGATATGCAGGCAAAGGAACAAAATTTGGGTCAACTTTTACGGCTTCCTTTCCATCCAGAACAGCGTATTCTTGTACACCTGTGCCAGCCGTCACGAAATCGCCCGCTTTGAAATCGGCATGTTTCGATTCCACCACCACACCTGCCCCCAAAGCTCGCATTACCTCACCAATTTTTACGGGTCTGATATATGATTTCCCTTCGTTCATCCAACCACGCATTGCTGGGTCAATTGAAAGATATTGGTTTTGTACAAGAATTTGATTTTCAGCCAATTCGGGCGTTTCGGTTTCTACGATTTCCCAACAATCGGCAGTTGGAGTACCTATTGGACGAGCAATAAGGTTTACTTGCGTATTTTTCATCTCGGTTTTTTAGTTGATAGATAATGGCGAAATTAAACCAAAATTTTCAAAAAATAGTATGCGTGCATAAAAATATATTGATTCATAAGTTAGTTTTCAAGAAGAGTATTTTTACTAAATGGCTATATTTTTGGAACCTGTCTAAAGTAATTATAAAATAAAAGAAGCTCATTTAAAGGTTAATTTTGCTTTGCGAACTAAAAAGAACCTTACCATGAGCATCTTAAGCAAAGATAAGATTAAAAAATTTATTCTACCCTATTTAAGCAAAGGTAAACGAGGAGAATCTCTTAGTGAAGAAAAGCGAATAAACATAGTATTATCAATTTTTTACCGACTAAAGACAGGTTGCCAATGGCGAGAATTGCCAATGGAGCGATATTTTAACACTGACTATAGCTATACAAGTGTTTTTTATCATTTCAATAAATGGAGTACTGATGGGTCTTGGGAAACCATGTGGTTAAATTTACTTAAAGAATATAAGAAACATTTAGATTTATCATGTGTTCAATTGGACGGTTCACATACAAGAGCAAATAGAGGGGGGCAAGCTGTTGGATTTCAGTATAGAAAATCTGAGGAAACAACCAATTTTCTATATTTGTGTGATAGTCAAGGTACTCTTTTAGCTATTTCTCAACCAATCTGTGGGAATAACCATGATTTATCAAATTTTAAAGTTCATTTTGAGCAATTAATCTCTTGGCTTGAGATGTCTGAAATTTCTGTCGATGGCTTATTTTTAAATGCTGATGCAGGTTTCGACTCAAATGAATGCAGGCAAATATGTAGCCAACATAAAATTCATCCTAACATTGCTTTTAACGTAAGAAATGGAAATATCAATGAGCGATTTGAGTATTTTGACGAATTATTGTATAAAAACAGAACAGTTATTGAGAGAGCCTTTGCTTGGATAGACGCTTTTAAAGCATTATTAGTGAGGTATGAAACTAAAGCTAATAATTGGCTATGTCTTAATATTATAGCGATGGCTATATGTTTTGTAAGAAAAGTAAATCTTTAATTAATGTTAGACAAGTTCAGTATAAAAATTCTGATTTTATGATACACAAAGAGCTGTAATTTAACTCTTTGTGTATCAATTTTGAATATTTTTAACTCATATTTTTCTTGAAAACCTTCCCAATCTACAAACAACATGATGCTATGGACTGTGGCCCAACTTGTATTCGTATGATAGCGAAGCATTATGGAAAGACTATAGCACCTGAGAAATTACGAAATCTTGCTGGATTGAGTAAATCTGGAGTATCATTATTAGGCATAAGCAACGCAGCAGAACAGATTGGCTTTCGTACAATTGCTATCCAAGCTACATTCGATGAACTCGCAAATGATGTTCAGCTTCCAGCAATCGCTTATTGGAATCAAGAGCATTTCTTAGTAGTTTATAAAATAGAAGGGAATTGGGCATTTATAGCCGACCCTGCTCACGGAAAAGTGAAGTTAACAAAAGAAGAGTTTAATAAAAATTGGATAAATGTTAAGAGTTTGGAAGGTGAAGAAGGTATTGCTTTAACTCTCCAACCCACGCCAGATTTTTATGCAGAAGAAGATGAAGTTATTAATAAAAAGAGTTTTAGTTACCTTTTTTCTTATGTAAAACCCTACAAAAAACTCATTTTTCAACTTATTTTAGGGTTGCTTACAGGTAGTGTTCTTCAACTTATTTTTCCATTCCTTACTCAATCAGTCGTAGATACTGGTATTAGAAACAAAGATAATAGTTTCATTATTGTTATTCTTTTTGGGCAACTTATGCTAACCTTCAGTCGTTCAATTGTAGATTTCATTAGAAGTTGGATATTGCTTCATGTTGGTTCTCGCATTAATATACACCTCATTGCAGATTTTTTAATTAAGCTTATGAGATTACCTATAAGCTACTTCGACTCTAAAATGGTTGGTGATTTACTACAAAGAATAGACGACCATAAACGTATCGAACAATTACTTACTTCAAATATTCTAAATACCTTATTCTCTCTATTCAATTTATTAATCTTCAGTTTTGTACTTATTATTTATGATACAAATATATTCTTTATATTCTTTTGTGGAAGTAGTTTATATGTGTTATATATACTGTTTTTCCTTAGAAAACGTAGAGATTTAGATTACAAATCTTTTGGACAAATGTCTCGAAATCAGAACGTTTTAATTCAGACTTTACAAGGAATGCAAGAAATAAAACTATTTAATGCAGAAAAACAAAAAAGATGGGAATGGGAAAAAATACAAGCTCAACTACTTAAAACCAATATTAAGTCGTTAGCATTAACACAATATCAAGAAGCTGGCGGCATTCTAATCAACGAAGTAAAAAATATACTCATTACTTTTATTGCAGCCAGAGCTGTGATTGATGGTCATATCACATTGGGTGTTATGCTTTCTGTACAATATATTTTAGGTCAACTCAATGCCCCTATTAATCAGTTGATTAGTTTTATTCAAACATCTCAAAATGCAAAATTAAGTTTGGAAAGACTTGGTGAAATACACGAGAAACCAAATGAAGAGAACGAAGATAGACAAGTGCAAATAAATATTTTACCAGAGGATTTAACTTTAGATATTCAAAATATTTCGTTTAGATATGGTGGAGCAGAATCTGATTATGTAATAAAGGATATGTCATTAACTATTCCTGATGGTAAAGTGACAGCTATTGTTGGAAGTAGTGGCAGTGGTAAAACAACGCTTATTAAACTACTATTAAAATTTTATGAAACCACTCATGGCGAAATAAAACTCAATGGAAATAATTTATCCAATTATAGTTCTCAGAAATGGAGGCAATTATGCGGCGTTGTCATGCAAGATGGCTTTAAGTTTTCAGATACAATAGCGAAAAATATCGCACTTGGTGATGATTTTATAGATAAAGAGAAGTTAGTTAACGCTGCAAAAATTGCAAATATCTATGATTTTATCAAAGTATTACCTTTAGGTTTTAATACTAAAATTGGGAATGAGGGTATGGGACTAAGTGGTGGTCAACTACAAAGACTGTTGATTGCTCGTGCAGTATATAAAAATCCAAAAATTATTTTTTTTGATGAAGCGACAAATTCATTAGATTCAGAAAATGAGAAGATTATTACCCAAAATTTAGAAATGTTTTATAAAGGAAGAACGGTGGTAGTTGTAGCACATAGACTCAGCACAGTTAAAAATGCTGACCAAATTATAGTTTTGGAAAAAGGTAAATTGGTAGAGAAGGGTAATCATTATGAATTGACCGAAAAAAAAGGCGTTTACTACAATTTAGTTAAAAATAAATTAGAACTGGGTAATTAAATGGAAACCAAAGAACCATTATTAGAATTTGAACTCCTATCAGAGGAGGTTAAAGACATATTAACCACTCCACCAAACTGGTTGACACGATGGGGAATCTCAATAATACTATCTATTGTAATTCTTATCATTATTTCGTGTTGGATAGTTAGTTATTCTGATACGATTTCGGCATCTGTGATAATTACTACTGAAACACCTCCTGTTTCAATATCTTCCCCTTCTGGAGGTCGAATTTCTGAGTTTTATGTTTCAAACGACCAAATCGTTACCCAAAATACACCAATACTCCTACTCGAAAATACATCTAATCTAAAAGATATTCAAAATTTAAAAAAACAATTAATTTCTTTTAAAGAATCGAATGGGCTATTTGAAAATAAAAATCTGGTCTCTTATTTTGAAAATAACTCCTACACTTTAGGAGAACTACAACCATCTTACGCAAGTTTGAAAAATCAATTTGATAGCTATAGATTTTATCTAAAATCAAATACTGTGCTAATTAAAGTTGAATTATTGGAACAAAAGAAAAAACAAATACAAGTATTAATTGAAAATTTGAACAAACTTTTAGTACTTAAAGAAAAAGAGAAACAAAACAGTAAAAATAAACTTGAAAGTCACAAAAAGCTATATGAACAAAAAGTAATATCTCTTTTAGATTATAACCAAATTGAGTCAGAATTTTTTAGTAGAGAGTTTGAAATAGATAATATTAAAAGTTCAATCATTAGAAATAATATAGAAATAAGTGAAATAGGGAATCAAATTGCCGATGCGTCATTTTCTCTGAATAATCAAAAAAATTTATCAAATGAAAAGTTAATTGAACAAGCCAATAATCTATGGGCTCAGATTCTTGAATGGGAAAGGAAATATTTAATAAAAAGCCCTATATCTGGACGTGTTTCATTACTTAATGTATGGAAGGCAAATCAAATGACCGCTGCTGGCCAAGAAATATTAAAGATTGTTCCAAATTGGGATAAATTATTAGTAAAAGGGACAGTATCGTCAGAGGGTGTTGGAAAAATAAAACTTGGGCAAAAGGCTATCATAAAAGTTGAAGCTTATCCCTTTGAGGAATATGGTGTTTTGGAAGCACATATATCAAGTATTTCACTTGCCCCCCAGGATGGTAAATATTTCGTCGAATTGTCCCTTCCAAATGAGTTGAAGACTTCATATAACAAAGTCTTAGTTCTAAAACAAGAGATGAAAGCAAATGCCGAAATAATTACACATAAAAGGAGTTTATTGGAAAGGTTATTTGATAAAGTTCTTGGAAAGCTTCAGGTGTAAAAATTATTCGACAATCTCACTACTATCATTTTTTCAAACATGAGGTGGATTTTTACCACCAATCAGCACTAAATCATCATCTTCAAAAAACTCTATACTGTCACTCACGTAACGATTCCCTTTATCACGAATGATGTAGGTTAATTCTAACTCAGGCTGAAAATACCATTTGTTATAAAAATATGAGAATATATCTGTTCGAGCAACAAACGAATTGGCATCATTTGAATTAGTTTTGCAAAATATAGCTTACATATTGAATGGTATTTGGTAATGCTTGTAAAAACTTGATAATATTTCACCAGTATTTAATAATATTTCAACAAATGTTTTATTGAAATTGTACTACTTTAGCATTAAAAAATACCAAATCTAAAGTCAAAGGCATTGCCGATTAACAGGGAATATATTACATCCGTAAAAAAATTAACCAAAGAGCAAGAACAAGCACTTTGGAATGAGATGATTTCGGGTAATAAAAAAGCTTTTGAAAATTTATACAAACAATATTTCCAAGTATTAATTAGTTACGGCTTTCGGATTACTCAAAACGAAAATCTTATTGAAGATGCTATTCAAGAGGTTTTTATAAGTCTTTGGAATAATAAAAGCCAGCTTTCTGAGGTAAGCGAAGTCAAGTTTTATCTATTTCGTTCTTTAAAAAATAGAATCGTACGCCAACTTGAGAGAGATATTTTTGATAAATCAGAAGATATTGATACCTATTTGGATTTCTTGATAAGTATCTCTGACGAACAAAAAAAAATTGATTTAGAACAATCTGATGCTGAATTAGATACTCTGCAAAAGGCCATTGCCCACCTTCCTCTACGCCAACAAGAGGTAATCAACCTAAAATATTACCACGATTTTACATTAGATGAGATAGCTAAACTCATGGATGTAAACAAACAATCGGTTAGTAATTTGCTGTTCCGTTCTTATGCAACGCTCCGTAGTATTCTTAAAAGTTGGACAATCTCACTATTCTTTTTTAAATATTTTATACTAAGTGAGTAATTTGATAAAGACTGTGTATCTGTATTGCTGAAAGCCATTAAAACAGCTTTTTTCAAAGATGGAATATAAGTTTTTTCAGATGCAAGATTTTATTAAAGATGATGCTTTTGTCCGTTGGGTAAAGTATGGAGAAAATGATGCGTTTTTTCAAGCATTCATATTGGAAAACCCTGAAAAGCAAACCATTATTTATAAAGCTTCCGACTTTATTAGCAAAGTAGCTGAAGCAGAAAAACTTCGCCAACCTACCATTAGCCAATCAAAAGTATGGACGGCAATCAGCGAAAATATTGATGATGACTCCGAATCATCGACCCCAAGTTTATTATCAAAATTGTATGTTATAAAATGGGCAAAAATTAGTTGGGCTGCGGTTGCCTGCCTTGTGATAGGCTTTGGCCTAAAAGGGTTTTTATCAACCACTAATCCTAAAAAAATAAGTTACTCTGAATTGGTGGCTACGGCCGAAAAGCAAATCAAATTAATTGAAAAAATAAATAAATCTAACACGCCACTTCCTATAAAACTTGAAGATGGAAGTGTAATTACATTGGCGAAGAATGCCAAATTAAGTTATCCTACACACTTTGAAGCCAATAAAAGGCAAGTGTTTTTGAGTGGTGAGGCTTTTTTTGACATTACTAAAAACCCCAAAAAACCGTTTTTTGTCTATTCTAATGAAGTAATTACCAAGGTTTTAGGAACAAGTTTTACGATTCAGGCATTTGAAGATGCCCCAGAAGTAATCGTAAGTGTAAAAACAGGAAGAGTTTCAGTTTTTCACCAAAATAAAATCGCCCTCGCCGACCCCGAAGAGAAAGCTCTAATCATTACACCTAATCAACAAATTGTATTTTCCCGAAAAGCCGAATCGCTTACCAAATCTTTGGTTGAAAGCCCTCTCCTGATTAAAGACTTAAGCCAGTTGCCCGAACAAAGTTTTGAAGATAAACCTGTGTCAGAGGTGTTGAAAGTCATTGAACAAGCTTATGGGGTACATATCATTTATGATGCCGACCAACTCTCAAATTGTATCATCACAACTACCCTTACCAATGAGTCATTATATAGCAAACTTGATATTATGTGTAAAACAATTGGGGCAAGCTATAAAATAGTAGATGCCCAAATAGTGATTCAGTCAATGGGCTGCAATTAATTAAATAATCTGTTAAAATTTATAATTTTTCAACCTTACCCCTATGATATTATGAAGTCAATGATTACCTGAACAAAAAAATCGAGGGAAAATGCGGCAACATTTATCCCCCGATACTTCCAGCCTACACTGATGAGCGATAGGCATGAATTTTTATTTTTCTTTCAAAAAACATTTAAAACTATGATAAAATATAGTACTAAACAAAATTTCCTATTATTTATGAAAATCAACCTCATACAATTGATTGTAGCAGGAGTTTTTGCGGCAAACGCGTTTGCGTTACCTGTAAAAGCACAAGATTTGCTACAAAAAAAGGTGAGTATATCTCTCCAGAAAGGGAGCATAAAAATTTTGTTGAAATCAATAGAAAAGCAAACAAATGTTTTGTTTTCTTACAAAAAAGACTTGATTGCGAATGATGAGCCGCTAACCTTGGAGATAAAAAACGAAAAGGTCGAAGATGTACTTAGAAAAGTACTGACGCCAAGAAATATTACCTTTGAAACGGTGGGCGAAAGACAAGTTATATTGATTCGTGCCAAGTCTATGGGCATGGAATTAAAAGGAAATGCTTCTAATCAAACAAGTATGGGTTTACCCAATATTGAGAATAATAGTACTACTGATATTACTGTTAAAGGCACTGTAAGCGACGAAAAAGGCGAAAAATTACCAGGTGTAAGCGTAACAGTAAAAGGGACGACTCGTGGAAGTACAACAAATGTCGATGGCGAATATTCGATAGCGGTAGCTGATAGCAAATCCGTTTTAGTCTTCAGTTTTGTTGGGTTTCAAACACAAGAAATTATGGCTGGAAATCAGACAAAAATTAATGTTGCACTTAAGATAGATGATAAAGCACTTGATGAAGTCGTGGTCGTAGGATATGGTGTTCAAAAGAAAAAAGACCTTACTGGGGCGGTGTCGTCTATTGGTGGTGAATTGTTTAAAGAACGAAGAGAAACGCAGGTAGCACAGTCGTTGCAAGGCACAATGTCAGGTGTAAGCGTTACAAGAAGTGGCAGCAGTGGAGCAATGGGCGGTGCAACTATACGTATCAGAGGCGTTACAACGATTGGTAATTCTGACCCATTGATTATCGTTGATGGTGTGCCTGTGGCAGATATTAACCTTGTCAATTCGGCAGATATTGAAAATATTACTGTATTGAAAGATGCGGCTTCGGCCTCTATTTATGGCTCAAGGGCCGCAGCAGGTGTTATATTAATAACCACAAAAAGAGCCAAGCCTGACCAAGTTTCGATACAATACAATGTGGAAAGAGGGGTGGATAGACCCACAAAATTACCCGAAAAAATGGGTGTAGTTCGGTATATGCAATTGGCGAATGAATTGCGATGGAACGATGCGGGAAATGGTGCAAACCAGTATCCAACGTTTACCAAAGATTTGATTGATAATTACGAAACCAACAAAGTAGCAGACCCCAACAAGTACCCCGATACTGACTGGGCTGCTTTGACGCTAAATACAGCCGCTCCTCGTGAAACGCATAGTTTGAGCATTATGGCGGGGTCAAAGTTTGTCAGAACCAATGCGTCGATGCGATATGAAACCGTAGGGGGCTTTTATGATAATAAAGACTACAAAAGAATTTTTGCACGCCTCAACAACGATTTTAATATCAATAAATACATCGGTGGTACATTCGATTTTAATTTTAGAAGAACAGCTACAACTGACCCAACACATGGTGACCCTTTAGGCGAAGTCCGTATTGCGTCGCCTGTATATCCTGCTATGTGGACAGATGGCCGTGTGGCAGATGGTAAAGCTGGGGCAAATGTATGGGCTCGTTTGAAATATGGTGGTACCAATCAAAACTGGTATAATCAAATCAGTGGAAGAGTAGGATTGGATATTAAGCCTTTCGAAGGCTTAAAAATTTCGGGTATTCTCGCCCCTATTTTCGATTTCAACAGCCAGAAGTTTTTTAATAATAAAGTGGATGCGTTTTCAGCAACCGACCCTACGCAGTTTGTTGTTACCCTTTCAGAAAATGGCTCAAATGCTACAAACCGCTTGTTTGAAAGTCGCACAAACAGCTTGGCTTTAACTACACAATTATTAGTAAATTATGCGAAAACTTTTGGCAACCACGATTTTACAGCTTTAGCGGGGTACGAAAATTTTTACAATAAATCAGAGGGATTAACGGCTTCTCGTGACCAATTTTTATTTGCTGGTTATCCTTATCTTGACCAAGGGCCTATTACATTTCGTGATAATTCGGGTTCAGCAAGCGAAACTGCGTACCGTTCTTATTTTGGTCGATTGACATACAGTTTCAAAGGTAAATACTTAGTACAAGCCAATATCAGACGAGATGGTTCTTCTCGCTTCAATGCCGATTATCGTTGGGGTATGTTTCCTTCCATTTCTGCGGGTTGGGTAGTGAGCGAAGAGGGTTTTATGAAAAAACAAAATGTTATTTCTTTCCTAAAATTGCGGGCATCGTGGGGGGCTTTGGGCAATGAACGCATTGGAAACTATCCATACTTGGGCATTATCAATTTTGGAAATGCCTTATTTTATCAAAACAGTGCCGTTGTTTCACAGCAAACTGCAGCCCAAGTTCAGTATGCCATCAAGAATATTTCATGGGAAAAAACGGAGTCGAGCGATGTTGGTATTGATGCAAATTTCTTGAACAATCGCTTACATTTCACGGGCGATGTGTATTATAAGCAAACCAAAGATATGTTGTTGGCGTTACAGATTCCGATATTCGTTGGTTTTGAAAATCCCAATCAAAATACGGGTAAAATGTTTACAAAAGGGATTGATTTAGACCTTGGTTGGACAGATAAAATCAGCGATTTTAAATATTCGGTTTCGTTTAACCTTTCTCAATACAAATCTGTCATGGGCGATTTGGGTGGTACGGAGTTTTTGGGTGACCAAATTAAAAGAAAAGACAGCGAGTTTAATGAGTGGTACGGGTATATCTCGGAAGGTATTTATCGAAGTATTGATGATTTGAACAGTAGCCCCAAATTAAATAATAATGTAAAAGTGGGTGACATGAAATACAGAGACGTGAGTGGTCCTGATGGTATTCCCGATGGTAAAATATCTCCCGAATATGACCGAGTGCTACTGGGAAGTTCTCAGCCACAATGGGCGTTTGGAGGTAATATCAGATTGGCGTATAAGGGATTTGATTTTGCAACGTCGATTCAAGGAATTGGCAAGCAAAACTCTTCATTGTTGGGTTTTACAGACTATAATTCTGGTAACTGGGGACGTTTCCCCAATTTATTAGACGGTAAAACGTGGAGTAATTATAATACACCCGAACAAAATGCAGCAGCTATTTTCCCACGTTATACCGAAACAAACAAAGGTGTGAACAGGGCCTTGTCTGATTTTTGGTTATTCAATGGGGCATATCTTAGAGTAAAAAACGTGACAGTTGGCTATACGCTTCCCGAAAAAATGACCAGTAAAGCCCTAATCAAAAACATCCGTATTTATGCCAGTGGCAGTGATTTAATGGTTTTTAGTAAATATCCGAAAGGTTGGGACCCAGAAGGCTTAGGAATTGTCTCTACGCTTATGGGTGGTATTACTGTCAATTTTTAAACAAAAAACTTATTTCAGAAAATGAAACGAATACAATATATTGCCCTTATCGCTATTTTGTGCTTATCGGCTTGTCAAAATACACTGGATTTGTATCCGCTTGCTCAACCATCGGCTGAAAAATGGTACTCAAACGAAGCAGAAATTCAATTGGCTTTGAATGACCTTTACAGAGGTGATTTTTGGATACCAGATGCCGAGACTGGTAGCGAGGTCCTCTCAGACGATGCTTTTACCAGAACTGCACTTTCGCCAATCAAAGCAGGAACTGTAAATAGTCAGTGGGGAACCGCCACAACTCTTTGGCGTAATTCCTATAAAGCTATTGCCAGAGCCAATCGGGCTTTTGTTGCTCTAAATAGTCCTGAAACTAAAGCCAATGTGCCTGCTGCCAACTTGAATATTTACATAGCAGAAATCCGTTTTCATCGAGCTTCTCAATATGCTCGTTTGGTTACGCACTTTGGCGATGTAGTATATTCGGAGGATGTTATTGAATTAGATAAGGCCTATAACATTGGTCGGACAGATAAAAAAACAGTAATTTCAAAGATATATGCTGATTTGGATGCTGCTGCCGCTGCGTTACCCAAATCTTATGCGGCTTCGGCTATTAAACGAGTAACCAAAGGGGCTGCTTTGGCAATGAAGGCTCGCACCGCTTTGTATGTCGGAGATTATAAAATTGCAGCCGAGGCTGCAAAAGCCTGTATTGACCTTGCAGCCTATTCGCTTCATCCGAACTATGCCAATTTATTTTTGCAAAATACAAAAGACTCACGAGAAATTGTTTTCGGTTTGCCTCGCTCGGTTGCCCTCAATGTTTTTATTGCGTCATCGGAAGTATTGAATAGAATTTCGAGAAATTCGGGTGGTTTCGGAGCTGTTTGTCCAACTTGGGACTTGTTCTGTGCGTATCTATGCAGTGATGGCTTACCCATAGACAAATCGCCACTTTATGACCCACGTAATCCATTCAAAAATCGAGACCCTCGGTGCACAGCTTCTATTGTTGAATTTGGTACAGCTCATTTAGGATTTACTTATGACCCCAATCCTACGGCATTGAGAGTTTTGAGAGTGGCTACCAATACGCAAGTAACCAATAATGATAACCGTGCTAATGCTCAATTTGCTTCTTTCAATGGATTAATATGGAAAAAAGGTATTGATGATACCTATTTACAAAATGGTAATAGAGTAGAGCCTGACCAAGTAATCATCAGATATGCCGACGTGTTGCTGATGTATGCCGAAGCCAAAATTGAACTCAACGAAATTGACCAAAGTGTGCGTGATGCAATGAATGCAGTAAGAGCAAGAGCTTATGGCGTGGCACCGACGGCTACCACATCATATCCTGCAATAACAGAAACTACACAGACCGATTTGCGAAAAATGGTGCGTATTGAACGCCGTATGGAGTTTGCTTTTGAAAACTTACGCTACATGGACATTGTTCGTTGGAAATTAGCGGGTAAAGTATTTAGCAGACCAATTTACGGTATGTTAGACCCGACTGATTTAAAAACGAAACTTGTAGATAAAAATCTTTGGTTTTTCCCAAGTACGCCTGTTATTGACGAAGATGGTTTAGCCAATTTCAAACCAATGTTTGACGCAGGCTTAATTAAATTGATAGTGCCTTGTGAATGGCAAGAAAGACAATATCTGTGGCCTATTCCAACGGCTGAAATTCAAATCAACCCGAATATGAAGCAGAATGAAGGGTATTAGCAACGTATAGATTTTGGAAATTTCAAAAAAACTTAAATCTTACTCGAAACTTCTCAAAAATACTGAAGGGCAAATCTCCTCTTAGTATTTTTGAGAAAACCCTATCCCAACTCATTCCTTCTGATTTTAACTTTTAACAAATAATTATGTACGCACAAGTATATCGTTTTATACAATATATTGCTCTACTACTATTATGTACGTATAGCATTAATGCCTACACACAGCCGCACGATAAAATCCCCTATTTTTTGAAAGATAAAAGTAGATTATATGCTAAATCGCCCAAAAAAGCGACACTTGCTTGGTATAATGAGGCACGTTTGGGAATGTTCATACATTGGGGCGTTTGGGGTAAATACCATGCCGCATGGGCGATGTTCAATCAGAAAATTCCTTTTGAAGACTATCAAAAAACGGCTTTATCGGTCGATGCCTCGGGGTTTAATGCCAATGAAATAGTCAAACTTGCCGAAGAAAGCGGTATGCGATACATTACTTTTGTTGCCAAACACCATGATGGTTTTTCGCTTTGGGATACAAAAGCCAGCAATTGGAATAGTATGAAATACCCCATGCATCGAGATTTTGTGGCCGAATTGGCAAAAGCTTGTCAAGAACGCAATATGCCGCTATTTATCTATTATTCACTTGGAATTGATTGGGTTCATCCCTATTTTTTACCCAAAGAAAAATACTTTTCTGCCCGCCCTGCTTATCCTCAAAATCCTGATTATTTTAAGTATGTAACACCCGAAGATTTTGAAAAATACAGGTCATTTTGCAAGCAACAATTAGTTGAGTTGTGTACACAATATGGTTCGGTAGCAGGTTTTTGGTTTGATACACTGGGTGGTGTACTGGCGAATGACGAGTTGTTTAAAATTCAAGAATTTTACGACCTCATTCATCGCTATCAATCTCATGCTTTAATTCTTTTCAAGACGGGAGCATCTGGAAAAGAAGATGTATTGGTAGGAGAAAGAGAGCTGCGGTCAATCAGTATGCACTATGGTGGAAATACGCCCGAACAAATCCATATTCGTCAACTATCAGATAAAGCATGGCAAAAGAATTTCAGAAAAAAAGCAGAAATCGCAGTTACAAGTCAAGGCAGTTGGGAGTGGAGTCCTAAAAACAGTTGTCAAAATGTAGATGCTTTATGGCAGATGTTGGTCGGGGCGGCAAATAATAATGCTAATTTATTGCTTAACTTCGGACCCAAACCAGATGGTTCGATTCCTGAGGATGTAGCTACAAATTTTAAACTATTAGGTGAGCGAATACGCAAAGAAGGCTATCCTGCACTCAACGTCAAAGACTATCTAAAATTACGGCAAAACGGGGCAACTATTGATAAAAACGAAGAGAAAAAAACAGCTCGATAGTCCACAAAATACGGATAAGGTAATGACTCTTACTTCTCTAAAAATAAAAAAATGACATTTACTATGAAAAACATAAACGTTGGGTTAGCAATAACGTTACTATTTACATTTTTTGGTTTAAAAGCACAAAATAAACTCAATTATCCTCAATTTAGCGGTATTTATCCTCATTTGGCTTATTATAATAACGAAGGCGAATGCGGCACGGGTGCAGTAGTTCCTTGGGCAGACCGATTATGGGTAATCACCTACGGCCCACATTTGCCATTTGGTTCTTCAGATAAATTGTATGAGATTACTCCAGATTTGAACAAAATAGTAAGACCCGAAAGCACAGGGGGAACACCTGCCAATCGAATGATTCATAAAGAGAGCAGTCAGTTATTTATAGGGCCTTATGCCATTGATGCAAACCGTTCTGTTCGTACTATTCCATACACTCAAGCACCTGGCCGTTATACAGGTTTGGCTCGTGATTTATCTAACCCTCAAAACAAACTTTTACTGGCTACCATGGAAGAGGGTTTTTATAAGTTAGATGTTAAAACGCTCGAAACCCAAATGCTTTATCAAGATGGGAACGTGAAAGAAAAAAAGCATGACGATACTCAGAATAACTTTACTGGCACACTGCTCCCTGGAGCCCACGGCAAAGGAGTGTATTCGGGTCAAGGAGTAATGGTGTATTCCAATAATGGCGAATCTGGCTCTTTGGCACTAAAGCAGTTTGATATAGAATCAGGTGTTTTGGCAGAGTGGAATGGGAAAGACTGGAAAGTGGTGCGTCGAAATCAATTTGTAGAAGTAACAGGGCCTGGCGGAATCTACGGAAATGCAAACCCAGAAATCGACCCAATTTGGGCAACAGGCTGGGACCATAAATCAGTTTTATTGGGTGTGCGAGACGGTGGAAAATGGTCGTTCTTTCGCCTGCCAAAAGCCAGCCATAGCTATGATGGAGCTCATGGCTGGAATACCGAATGGCCTCGAATTCGTGACATTGGAACTCCCAACAAACCTGATTATTTAATGACCATGCACGGACTTTTTTGGCGTTTTCCACAAACATTTACTTCCAAAAATACGGCTGGTATCCGACCTCGTTCGGCCTATCTGAAAGTCATCGGTGACTTCACCCGATGGAACAATGGTTTGGTTTTCGGGTGTGATGATTCGGCTCAGAAAGAGTTTTTGAACAAACGCAAAACTAAAGGAAATATCGAAGGTCCAGGACAATCGAATTCAAACCTTTGGTTTACTTCACTTACTACACCTGATAATTTAGGGCCAAATACTGCACAGGGAGCGGTTTGGCTTTCTGAAAAAATTGAAGCAAATGCCGTTTCCGAACCATTTCTTTTTGCAGGTTGGCAACAACGAATGGCATGGTTAAAAAATGAAGGAAGTCAAAAAGTTACATTCAGCTTTGAAACCGATATCGATGGCAAAGGAAATTGGAAAACATTAAGGTCAGTAGAAGTGGGTGTAGGTCAATCCATTGGAATTACGTTTGCAACAAGCGATAAAGGAGAGTGGATACGTGTAAAAAGCAATCAAGCAACCAAAGCAACCATTAATTTTAATTATAGTGATGATTCGCATTTTCAGGTAGTTCAAGACAAACAATTTGATGGTTTGGCCACTATTAATACTTCCACTTATTCGGGTGGGCTTCTTTATGGATTGGGCAATAATCGGAGAAAGTTAGGTGTATTGGCGGGTCAATTTAGTAAAGGAAATTTTACGGAAAATGGCTACTACGAATTAGATAGTGCCATGCACTTGATAAAAAAAGAAGACCCAAAGACGACTCAGTTCATTCGTGAAAAATTTGCAATCCCACGTGAAGTGATTACGGTTGATGATGCCTCGGTGCTTATTATAGATGATAATGGAAGAAGATGGAGGCTTCCTAAAGGGAATCAGGTATTTACGGCTAAGACACAACAAGGAGCTTTGCGGATTTGCCGTGAGGTAGCCACTGAGCGAGACTTACTGAATGCACACGGCACATTTTATGAATTGCCAGCCGAAAATGCCGATGGATTTGCTAAAATTAGACCTGTGGCTTCACATTCACTCAGTATTCATGATTACGCTTCTTATCGTGGTTTATTGGTCATGACAGGACTTGATAATGAAAGTCCTAAAAATGAACATATTATATCTTCTGATGACGGCAAGGCCAAAATATGGGCAGGAACTATTGATGACCTTTGGAAGTTAGGAAAACCGACTGGAGAAGGTGGCCCTTGGAAAAACAGTCAGGTAAAAGCAGGAACTCCATCAGACCCTTATTTGATAGGGTTTTATGATAAAAAAAATCTTAAAATCTCGCATGATTCCAAGCAAGCTGTAACGTTTACGCTTGAAGTTGAACCCATAGGGCACGGGCCGTGGATGAAATATAAAGAGGTAACTGTAAAACCTAATGAAACATTTAACTTCAATTTTCCATCAGGTTTCCAAGCACGTTGGATACGGTTTTCTTCGGATAAGGACTGCTCAGCTTCGACTTGGCTAACGTATGAATAGCACATTTTGAACTATTTAGCCTCCAGATGAACCTCTTACCACTAATTTTACATCTAAGGTTTTAATGATTGAATCAACATATGTCGATTCTGAATTGATAGAATTTAGTAGTGTTTGAGCAGCAACTTTACCTATTTCTTGGGTTGGTTGAGCAATAGTTGTTAGCCCAGGTTCGATAAATGCAGCAATCGGGTCATCGCTAAAACCAACGATGGCTAATTGTTCGGGGATTTTAATTCCTTTTGAACGTGCCAATAAAATAATTTCAATGGCCGAAGGGTCGTTTACTGCAAAAATAGCATCAGGAGGATTAGGTAGTTCTAATAAATGATTACCATAAATTCGGGCTTTTGATTCTGTCAAATCTGAATGAATTATCAAATCGCTTTCGATAGGTAGATGGTGTTTTTTTAACGCATCTTTGTATCCTTTTAATCGCTGTTGGCTTAATAGAAGATTTGGTGGGCCTGCTAAGTGAGCTATTCTTTTATTACCGTTTGAAATTAAATGCTCTACTGCTTGAAAAGCTCCCGAATAATCATCAACGATTATTTTTGGAGCATTAATTTCATCACAAACTCGATTGAAAAAAACCATTGGAATCTGTTTTTTTTCAAATACTTTAAAATGCTCAAAGTTATTGGTTTCCTTAGTCAAAGAAACCAATAACCCATCAATCCTACTTGCCAAAAGTATTTTTGTATTGGTTACTTCATTCGCATAGCTTTCATCTGACTGCATAATTATCTGATTGTATCCTGCTTTTGATAGTACTCCTTGGATACCAATAATCACAGAAGGAAAAAAAGTATGATAAAATTCAGGTACTAATGTTCCAATAACTTTACTTTGACTTTTCACCAAATTATACGCCAAAAGATTAGGTTGATAATCTAATTCTGCTGCCATATCTACCACGGCCTTGCGTGTATTTGGATTTACTTCAGGGTGGTTGTGTAAAGCACGAGAAACCGTAGAATTTGACAAACCTAATGCCTGAGCAATATCAATAATAGTAGTTTGATGATTTTTCTTTTTGATTTTATTCTGTAATTCATCGACTCGTTTTTCTGTGAAATGTATCTCACAGTCTTTACAATAAAAACGTTGATTTCCACGCAAGAAACCTGCTTTAAGAATTGATTCTACTTTACCACATTTACTACATTTTACCATAATAAAAATATAATTATTTTAAGTTTTATGATTTTTGAGTAAAAATCATTGCTTGAAAAGGAAGAAAACTAATTTATCAATTTTTTTGTCAAAAATAGTACAAAATCAATAATAAATTTAATATTCTTTTTCTATCACAAACGTTTTCACAAACGTTTGTGATAGAAGTCGATAAAAATCGACTATAAAACCACTTTCGCATGTGTTTGATTATCGTTTGTAGTGACTAATTTTAAAGAAAGGTCGCAATTAATCAGTAGTAATTTTATAATAATTACAGCGATGAAATTGTATTATTTTAATAGTCTTTAAATATGAATAAATTTTACATGAAATTACTACTAACAAAAACTCTAATCAAAACAAAAGTGGCTCTCTTGTGCTACTTACTAATCTTTCCAATACTTTTTAATCAAAAAAGCTATGCTTTTCAGGTAGCTTTTCAAGTAAAAGGCAAGGTGACCTCGGGCACAGACCAAAATGGTCTTCCAGGTGTAAATATTATTTTAAAAGGCACAAATAAAGGTACTTCCACTGACGGCAAAGGCGACTTTTCGATTACGGTCGATAACCAAGAGTCAGTGTTGGTTTTTAGTATGATTGGATATAGTAACAAGGAGATTCGAGTAGGTAATCAGACTGTTATTAATGTAGTTTTAGCAGAGAGCAATAATGATTTAGACGAGGTAGTAGTTATAGGCTATGGTGAGTCAAAAAAATCAGATTTGACAGGCTCTGTTTCGTCTATTAAAGCTGCAGAAATCAAACAAACGCCTATCGCCAATTTTGTTCAGGGTTTACAGGCACGTGCATCAGGTGTGCAAGTAACACAAAATTCGGGTGCACCTGGCGGTAGTATCAGTGTTAGGGTTAGGGGAAACAATTCAATAAGTGGAAGTAGTGAACCTTTATATGTTATTGATGGATTTCCGATAGCAGGTAGTGATAACCCAACTGCGGGTGGTGGTAGCGGCATTGGTACTGAAAACGGGAATCGTTTATCAGTTTTATCCACGCTTAATCCGAACGATATTGAGTCAATCGAAGTATTGAAAGATGCTTCTGCCACCGCTATTTATGGAACACGTGGAGCGAATGGCGTTGTGTTGATTACTACTAAGCGTGGTAAGGCAGGAAAAACAAAAGTTACGTATGAAGGCTATTATGGCAGCCAAAAAATCAATAAGGTAATGGAATTGATGAATGCCGAACAATATGCCTTGTATGAAAATGAATTATTGGGAACGAACATTAATGCTGACCCTAAATCGTTGGGTACAGGAACTGATTGGCAAAGTTTGGTGTTCCGTCCTGCGGCAATTCAAAACCATCAGTTATCGGTTTCTGGTGGAAATGAAAAAACACAATACAACATTTCGTTGAGCCACTTCAATCAAGACGGTATCATCATTACCTCAAATTTTAATAGAAGTGCCGTCAGAATTAACCTTGATAATGTAATAAATAATAACTTCAAAATTGGTACCAATATTACCTATAATTATGCTATCAATAATGGTGCTGCCACTTCATCGGCCAACGACGGAGGTGCAGGTATTGTTGTTACCGCTTTGCAGGTTTCCCCTTATCTACCAGCTTTTGGAGCCGATGGAAGAACAGCAATTTATGATGGGCGATTTGTAGATGTTATCAATCCACTTTCATTAGCTTATTCCATCACAAGTCGTAACACAACACGTCGTTTCTTGGGTAATATTTTTGCTGATTGGACAATCGCAAAAGGGCTAACTTATAAGGCTTCTTTTGGCGGCGACTTAATAAACGATTCAAGAAATGCCTATGCCGATAAATACTTACGTTCGGCTTTCATTGTCAATGGTATTGGTGGAAAGGGTAGTGTTTATGCTAATACATATTTGCATGAAAGTTTGCTCAATTACCAAAAAAAGATGGGTGAGCATGACTTAGTATTTACCGGTGTATTTTCGACTCAAAGCCAAGTTCAACAGTCAGATGCTATTACTGGCTCGCAGTTTCCAAACGATTTGGTTTTGAATAATAATTTAAGCCAAGCTGCCGTCGTAACGGTGTCGAGTAACAAACAAAGTTGGCGACTCGACTCTTACACGGGTAGAGTAAACTACAATTTCAATAGTAAATATTTACTTACCTTGACTGGACGTGTAGATGGTTCGAGCCGATTTGGAACGAATAATAAATATGGATTTTTCCCTTCTGTTGCTGCCGCTTGGAGAATATCGGAAGAAGGATTTATGAAAAAGCAGAACCTTATTTCTGACTTAAAATTACGTGTCAGTTATGGAATTACTGGTAACGCCGATATTCCGCTCTATAACTCTTTGGCACGTTTAAACTCGGTAGGAAACTATAATTTCAATAATCAGCGTACTATTGGTATTGCAGCCGCCAATATTTCCAATCCTGATTTGAAGTGGGAAAAAAGTGGGCAAGCCGACATCGGTATTGACATTGGTTTGATGAATAACCGTATTAAAATTACGGCCGATGTCTATAAAAAGAATACAAACGACTTGCTATTATCGAGAACAATTCCACTTTCATCAGGCTTTGCTTCTGTATTTGGTAATTTTGGCTCAGTTGAAAATAAAGGTATAGAGGTGAGTCTCAACGCCACTATACTAAATAGTGCAGTAAAATGGGATATTGGTGGTAATTTTTCTGCCAATAGAAACAAACTCACCTTAATTGATGGTGTGAGAACACAAATTTTGCCATCAGATGGCACAGGTACAGTGGCCGCATTTGCCAATACCAGTATTTTACGAATTGGGGAACCCATTGGCTCATTTTATGGATATTTTTTCGATGGTATTTATCAAACGGGTGATAATATTCCAACAGGTAAAGTTGCTGGTAACATACGCTACCGAGACCTTAATGGAGATGGGGTAATTTCTGCCGCAGACCAAGATATTATTGGCAATCCAAATCCTGATTTTATTTTTGGCTTAAGCAATAATATTAAGTTTAAAAACTTTGACTTGAGTTTATTTATTCAAGGCGTGCAAGGCAATGATATTTTCAATGCTGCCAGACTGAGAGCAGAAGGTGGAGCAGGTGGTAACCAATATGCTACCATGCTAAACCGCTGGACACCCACCAACCCTTCTACTATGTATCCAAAGGCTTCGATTGGCCAACGCATCAATCAATCTGATATTCATATAGAAGATGGGTCTTTTATCAGATTTAAAAACTTAACATTGGGTTACACACTTCCTGCTATCGGCAAAAATGGAATTTTAGCAAACTCAAGAATGTACGTAAGTGTCAATAATTTTATCACCATTACCAATTATTCTGGTTATGACCCTGAAGTAAATACGGTTGGTCAAAATAACTTGAATCTGGGGGTTGATAATATTGGTTATCCTGTCGCACGTTCATTTATTGCAGGGGTTCAATTGAACTTTTAATAGAGGCAATTTATCGCATTATCTCAAAATACAGTTGGTAGTTAAAAAAATTGAATGGGTTTGAGTTTTTATTTTTCCAAATAGTAAATATAAACTCATACTTCTAATCATCAATCATTTCTAATATGACATCTAAATATCGTTTACTACTTACAATCATGGTGGTTATAACATTTATTGTAACCGCTTGTAAACTCGATGAAACACCTTATTCTTTTGTTTCACCAAGTCAATTTTACACATCTGCCGCCGATGCAGAAGCATCTTTGACGGCTGCTTATACGCCAGTAACAGACCTTTACAATAGAGTAGGTATTCAATTACCCGATTATTCTGGCGACCAATGTTTTCCTCGTGCCGTTGTTGGGCGTGAACAATTAACTGTTTTTTCGTATGATGCAACCAACGATTTAGTTGGGCAATATTGGCAACATTGTTTTAATGGCATAAATAGAGCCAATCAAGTGTTGGAAAATGTACCAACTATTGTGATGGATGAAACCCGTAAAAAGCACATTTTGGCAGAAGCCTTTTTTTTAAGGGGCTTATATTATTTTCATTTGGCAAAGACCTTTGGTGACGTACCGCTTCGACAAACCAGTACAAAAGATATTGCAAGTACTGAATTAGCCAAAAGTCCAGTGACAGAAGTTTATGCTTTTATTATAAAAGACTTAGAAAAAGCCGTTGCAGACTTGCCCAAAACACCAAAAGACAAAGGGCGTGCCGCATGGGGAGCTGCAATTGGATTGTTAGCCAAAGTATATTTATATGCAGGCAACAACGCTAAAGCTGCCGAAAATGCCCAAACCTTGATTAAATCTAATACTTATAGTTTAGTACCTAATGTTTTAGATTTGTATAATCCGTTGAAAGAGGATGCTTCACGCATTGAAGTCATCTTTGCTGCCGAATTTTCGAGCCTTCCAGGATTGATTGGTTACGATTTATTAGGTTTCTATGCTCCTGCTAATTCGCCACCTGTATTTTCAAAGACGGCTTTTGGTTCTGCCTTTGGTTATCATGCTTTTTTCAATTCTTTTGCAGCTGGCGATAGTCGTAAATTACTTTTAGATTCCGCTTATACTAATGCCCAAGGAAAAAGGATTGGACAAGCAGACGTTACTTTGCGTGACCGTATTATTGTTAAAAAATTCATGGACCCTAATTCAAATGGTGCAAATGGAGAAAATAATTTCCCTATTTTAAGGTTAGCAGATGTCTATCTAATTGCTGCCGAAGCCGAAGCGAGAGCAAATGGTGCAACCCAAACTGCGTATGATGCTATTAATGTTGTCAGAAAAAGAGCAGGTTTACCCAATTTGCCTGCTGGATTGAACAAAGACGCTTTCATAGAAGCGGTTTTACAAGAGCGGTCTTGGGAATTATGTTATGAAGCTGACAGGTGGTATGACCTCACCCGTACAGGTAAATTCAAGTCAGTTGCCACAGCTTTAAATTCGTATTACTTGTCTCGTCCTGTTCAAGACAAACATCGTTTTTTTCCAATACCTAACGTCGAAATCTTAACAAATTCTAAATTAGAACAAAATCCTGCTTGGAAATAAAAGAAGGTTAGGGTTTACATAGTAAAAAAGTTATAGCATAGTGTAAGCTATGCTATAACTTTTACTCTTTATCTGATGGAAAACCCAATGTATTAATTACGAACGCTCTCTACGGAGTACACCAGTTTTTCTAATGTATCAATTACGCTCATAAAATGAACTTATTTAAAAGCGGCTTTTACCTCTGTTTTGGTGTTATCATAACCTTGCAAAACATTTTTGCCCAAGCTCCAAAAGGGTATACATTACTATTTGAAGAAAACTTCGTGGGCAATAAACTCAACGAAGATATGTGGGAGTATCGAACAGGCAGACGTACTGGTATGGGATATATGAATGGTCTAAATCTCAAAGAAAACGTTTATATAAAAGATAGTGCCTTGCATATTGTATTGAAACATGAATTGATTGATGGCAAGTGGGAAAACACAGGCGGCGGGGCTATAAGTAAGTTTAATTTTGGATACGGTTACTATGAGTGTTTATCCAAACCTTTTATGGAAGGACATGGGGTCCATACATCGTTTTGGCAACGGGGCAGTTCCACGCCAAACAATAATATTTTTGAAATAGATTCTTACGAAATTGACGCTAAAACGTGGGTTGCTACCAATAATTTGTATGTGGATTTAGCTCCTAATAAAACCCTAAAATATACGCCTTGGCCCCATCGGGCTCAAATACCTTTTACGTTTAATAAAGATGGTTGGTTTTTAGATGCGTATGAATTTACACCCGAAGGTGTTATTTTTTATGACAATGGCGAAATAGTTGCTAAAGCCGAATACGCTGCATTAAACGCTCACCAAGCAGTTTGGCTAACAGCTTTGAATGGCGTAGGAAAAGTTGACTCTACTCAACTGCCAGGTGAATCAGTATTTAAATATTTCAAGTATTATGGCAAAGATTATCCAGGCTATACGATTTTACCAAACGGGAATTTTGAATACAATTTCAATAAAATAGATTTTTCACAACCTGTTTGTTGGACTCCCAAGGGAACGGAAGGAGCCATGAAAATCATGGCAGGTGAAGCGTTTCGTGATGAACATAAGTTGAAAATTGGACATGGAAAGTCACATACGGCCTCTCTTTCTCAAAGCCTTACGTTTATTATGAATGGAGAGTATGAGTTATCGGCAATGGTGCGTTCGACGGGTGGGCAGAAAGAGGCTAAATTGATAGCTTCGGATTTTGGCGGTTCGGAATTGTCTGTAAAAATCCCTAAAGCTCAAAATTGGGTGAAGGTTATTTTGCCTAAAATAAAAGTTACTAATAATAAAATTACTATTCGTATTGCGGTTGAAGGTGAAGCCAATCAATGGCTCGAAATTGATGAAATTAACTTTATGAAACCTTTGCCAAAAGGTCAAAAACCGCTTAAACCAGAACCCTTTTTCAAAAAAAACGACCCTATTTGGCAACTCGCCGTCAAAGAACCCATTGTTTTCACGGGCAATCAAAAGTTTTATTTTTTTGATAGAATGGTCGGTTTTGGCGATAGTATTACCGTTGCGTTTGACCTAAAAGCCGATGCACAAGCCAATATGACACCCATAGCAAGGATTCCCAAAAAAGGTGAATCGGGCTGGTCCATTCAATTACAAGCTGATGGTAGTCTTCTCTTCCGCATCGGTAGTATCGAAAACCACCGAGATATTATAGCAACAAACGCCTACGAAGTAGGGAAAGTTGCTTCTTTCAAATGCGTTTTTCAAAACGGCACAGCGTCTATTTTTAAAAATGAACAATTACTAAAAACCGTAAGTGGTATTAAACAAAATACCAAAGATGCAACCGCCGCAGGTCGTGTTGGCACTGTTGGGCAAGATTTTGAAGCGGTTGGCGAGGTAGTAATGGAGGTTGGGAAAACCGATAAGGAAAACACTAAAATGAAAAATTTTAGAGGGTCAATTCAACATTTAAAGATTTTCAATGAAGTTAAATGACCTTAGTCTAACATGAAGTATTTATTATATACAATTCTCAGTTTCTTGATAAGCACTGAAATACAAGCACAGCAATTATTTTTATTGGCGGGTCAAAGCAATGCAAATGGGCAGGGAGATTATAATAAAAGTAATCTTTATGACAGCAATTTAGCCTTTGAGTACGATGTGGTGAAAGATGTTGTTAAGCCACTCAAAGACCCCGTTGGGCAAAAGTGGAAATTACTCGAACCTGCAAATACAGGCACAATTTTACCTGCATTTGCACATTCGTTTACTAATTTAACCCAACAAAAGGTCATTTTACTAACAGCTGCCAGAGGTGGTAGCTCATGCAGTAAAAAAGCCGAACTTGGAATGTATGGCACTTGGGATAAGGAGGGCGATTTATTTAATCAAGCAATTGAAAAAACAGATAAAGCCATTTTAAAAACTGCCAGCCAACTAAGTGGTATTATTTGGATGCAGGGCGAAAGAGATGCAAATGCCATTAATGATGGAAAGTTAACAGGGAAAGAATACAAAACCTCGCTAATTAGCTTAATAAAACGGTTTAGAACACATTATGGCCAAAAACTGCCTTTTTACATTATTCAAACGGGCTATCAATCAGGCAGACCCAAAGAAGGTAATGATACGGTTAGACT
>JAIYBU010000033.1 GCA_027488335.1 Cytophagaceae bacterium | reverse complement strand
TACTGTTAATTATTGATTTATGAAAGAATATTTGCCTTCAGATTTCCTCCCAATTTTGGTACTAATTATAGCAGCCATCGGGTTTATTGTCACAACGATGATTGTAACTCACGCAATTGGCCCTAAAAGAAATAGTGAGTTAAAAGATGCACCTTTCGAGTGTGGTATTGACTCCGAAGGAGATGCTCGCACGCCAATTTCAATCAAATATTTTCTTACTGCCATTTTATTTGTTCTTTTCGATGTCGAGGTTATTTTCATGTATCCTTGGGCAGTAAATTTCAAAAAACTCGGCTGGTTTGGCTTTACCGAAATGGTTGTGTTCCTCACACTCTTGATGGCTGGTTTTTACTACATCATTCGCAAAGGCGTATTGAACTGGGAAAGAGACTAATAATTTGTTTCAACCAAAACAAATTACCTTAACACATAGTTGAAATAATAGCAATTGTAGTTCTACAATTATACTATTGATAATCAGAAAACATGAGTAATCAAATAAAAACAATAGAAGCTCCCGAAGGATTTGAAGGTTCTGGCTTTTTTGCAACTTCATTTGAAAAAGTAATCGGAATTGCACGTAGTAAATCATTGTGGCCCTTGCCATTTGCCACATCTTGTTGTGGTATCGAATTTATGGCAACCATGGGTGCTCATTACGATATTTCACGTTTTGGTTCTGAGCGACCGAGTTTCTCTCCTCGTCAAGCCGATTTATTGATGGTAATGGGAACAATCGCGAAAAAAATGGCTCCAGTTGTAAAACAAGTGTATTTACAAATGGCAGAACCGCGTTGGGTGATTGCCGTTGGTGCTTGTGCTTCAAGTGGTGGAGTTTTTGATACCTATTCAGTTTTGCAAGGTATCGACCGTGTGATTCCCGTTGATGTATATGTACCAGGTTGTCCCCCACGTCCAGAACAAATATTAGATGGATTGATGCAAATTCAAGAACTGGCTGTAAATGAGTCACTTCGTAGAAGAAATACTTCCGAATATCAAGCTTTATTAGAATCTTACAACATTCAATAACGTACAGATTCCTTATTGAAGAAAGTTTAAATTTTAGAATTAGAATGACTAATCAACAAATAGCTGAAGATATAGTTGCCAAATTTGGAGAAAATACCCACTCTTTTGAAGAGCCTTGGGGTTTACTCACATTTACTACCAATCGTCAGAATATTATCTCGCTTCTTGAATATTTAAAAAAGCACGAAACCTTTCGTTTCAACTTCTTGACAGATTTGACGGGTATTCATTTACCTGATAATAAAGGAGCTGAGTTTGGAGTAATATATCACTTACATAGCCTCGAAAACAATGTACGTATTCGTATTAAAGTTTTCTTGTCGCAAGATGATTTACACATCCCAACTGCAACTACTCTTTGGCCAACTGCCAATTGGATGGAAAGAGAAACGTATGATTTCTTTGGAATACTTTTCGATGGTCACCCGAAGCTTATCAGAATCTTGAATATTGAGGAAATGGATTACTTCCCAATGCGAAAAGAATATCCGCTCGAAGATGCTACGCGTGAAGATAAGATTGATGCTTTATTTGGAAGATAATATACCCCCAGTTAATGGGTAATATACAATAATAAATACTTTTCATTATTAGTCTCCTTTAGGGGATAGGGGTTTTATGGAAGACTTACTAATACCAAAAAATACATCCGATGCGTTGGCTCTAAACAGACCAATCGTTGAAGATACCGAATTTACTACATTAAACCTTGGGCCAACTCACCCAGCTACGCACGGTATTTTTCAGAATATCTTGAAGATGGATGGTGAGAAAATCGTTTCGGGCGAACAAACAATCGGTTATATTCACCGTGCGTTTGAGAAAATTGCTGAGCGTCGTCCATTTTATCAAATCACGACACTTACTGACCGCATGAACTACTGTTCGTCACCCATCAACAACATGGGATGGCACATGACTGTAGAAAAACTTTTGGGTGTAACTGTACCGAAAAGAGCTCAGTATATTCGTGTAATTATGATGGAGTTAGCTCGTATTGCTGACCACATTATTTGTAATTCAATCTTAGGTGTTGATACAGGGGCGTATTCTGGTTTCTTATATGTTTTTCAAGAGCGTGAAAAAATATACGAAATTTATGAGGAAGTATGTGGAGCTCGTCTGACAACTAACATGGGAAGAATTGGTGGAATGGAAAGAGATTTATCTCCAACCGCAATCGCCAAAATAAAAGACTTGATTTATAATAGCTTACCAAAAGTATTGACGGAGTTTGAAAAGCTTTTCAACCGTAACCGTATTTTTGTTGATAGAATTGTAAATGTAGGTCCAATTACTGGAGAACGAGCATTAGAGTACGGTTTCACTGGTCCAAACCTACGTGCAGCGGGTGTTGACTATGATGTTCGTGTAATGGAACCGTATTCGTCTTACGAAGACTTTGAATTTGATATTCCAGTCGGACACAATGGAGATACTTATGACCGCTTTATGGTACGTAATCAAGAGATGTGGGAAAGTATGAAGATTATCCGTCAGGCTCTCGAAAACCTACCAGAAGGACCATATTACGCCAACGAAAATCATTATTATCTGCCTCCAAAACAAGATGTTTACAAAAACATGGAAGCCTTAATTTACCATTTCAAAATAGTAATGGGTGAAATTGATGCTCCTGCTGGCGAAGTGTATCATGCAGTAGAAGGAGGAAATGGTGAACTTGGATTCTATTTAGTAAGTGATGGTGGTCGAGCTCCTTATCGTTTACACTTCCGTCGTCCGAGCTTTATTTATTATCAAGCATACCCAGAGATGTGCAAAGGCGTGTCAATTTCTGATGCCATCGTAATTATGAGTAGCTTAAACGTAATTGCTGGAGAGTTAGATGCTTAATAACAGATTATACAATGACTGAAAATAATAATATAGTTTTTACGCCCGAAAGACTGGCGAAAGTACAAGAAATCATTGCACGTTATCCTGAGGGAAGACAAAAATCGGCTTTATTACCCGTTTTGCACTTAGCACAAGAACAATTTGCATGGATGAGCCAAGGGGTGATGGATTATGTGGCAAGTTTATTGTCTATCAAGCCAGTTGAAGTGTATGAAGTGGCATCATTCTATACAATGTTCCACTTAGAGCCAGTTGGCAAGCACGTAATTGAGTATTGCCGTACAGGCCCTTGCGTATTGATGGGTGGCGAAGAAGTATTCGGCCATCTTCAACAAAAATTAGGTATCAAGAAAGGCGAAACAACAGCCGATGGTCTATTTACTTTAAAAGAAGTAGAATGTTTAGCTGCTTGTGGTTGGGGACCTTGTTTCCAGATTCGTGAAAAATATTATATGCACTTGAACAACCAGAAAGTTGACGAAATTATTGAAGAACTTTCTAAGTAACAAAGAGATATGTCACTAAAAATATTAACCGAACATTGTAGTACACCAGGAATCGAGACTCTTGAGGTTTATCGTCAGAAAGGCGGTTATTCAGCCGTTGAAAAAGCCTTGAAGAAAATGACTCCTGATGAAGTTGTCGAAGAAGTCAAGAAATCAGGCGTTCGTGGCCGTGGTGGTGCAGGTTTCCCGATGGGAATGAAATGGTCGTTCTTGGCAAAACCAGAAGGTGTGCCACGTTATTTAGTTTGTAATGCGGATGAATCAGAGCCAGGTACATTCAAAGACCATTATTTAATGAAAACTATTCCTCACTTGTTAGTGGAAGGAATGATTATTTCAAGCTATGCTTTGGGTGCAAACAAATCATTTATCTATGTGAGAGGTGAATTGATGTACGTGATTCGTATTCTTGAAAAAGCAATCGAAGAAGCAAAAGCCGCAGGTTTTTTGGGTAAAAATATTTTGGGTAGTGGGTATGATTTAGAATTGGTTGTTCAACCAGGTGGTGGAGCGTATATTTGCGGAGAAGAAACAGCTCTTTTAGAATCACTCGAAGGTAAGCGTGGAAATCCACGTAACAAGCCACCTTTTCCAGCCGTAAAGGGCTTATATCAAAGTCCAACTGTTGTAAATAATGTTGAATCTATCGCCACAGTTTCTTGGATTGTTAATAACGGCGGTGAGGCTTATGCCGCAGTGGGTGTAGGTAAGAGTACAGGTACGAAACTAATTTCAGCATCGGGTCATATCAACAAGCCAGGTGTTTACGAAATCGAACTTGGACTTTCTTGTGATGAATTCTTAAACTCTGACGAATATTGTGGTGGTGTTCGTACTGGTCATCGCTTGAAAGCGGTTGTTGCTGGTGGTTCATCCGTGCCGATTGTTCCAGGAACATTATTCTTGAAAAATGCGAATGGCGAGGATAGATTAATGTCTTATGAGTCATTATCAGACGGTGGTTTTGCAACTGGTACTATGTTAGGCTCAGGAGGTTTCATAGTTTTTGACGAAACAGCTTGTATCGTTCGTAATACTTGGAATTTCTCAAGATTTTATGAGCATGAATCTTGTGGACAATGTTCGCCATGTCGTGAAGGAACAGGTTGGATGCAAAAAGTACTAAATCGTATCGAACACGGAAAGGGTTCGATGAGTGATATTGACTTATTGGTGGATGTTTCTAAGAAAATTGAAGGAAATACTATTTGTCCATTGGGCGATGCTGCCGCTTGGCCAGTAGCCAGTGCGATTCGTCATTTCCGTGATGAATTTGAGTGGCATATCACGCATCCATTGGAAGCTACCAAAGCAGGTGCAGTTTATGCAGGTGCAGTTTTAGTTTAATTGGATTTCCCAATAGATAGTTTATTATTAAGTAGAAAAGAAGTTTATTATCAGAAAAACTGATGGAAGATATAAAACCAACAATGTTTAAAGTCACTGTTGATGGTGTGGAAGTAGAAGTTGCTCCAGGAACAACCATTATGCAGGCTGCTCGTAAAATTGGTCCAGAAGTGGCACCACCAGCCATGTGCTATTATGAACCACTTAAAGGTTCAGGTGGAAAATGCCGTGCCTGTTTGGTGAAAGTAGCGGCTGGTTCGGCAAAAGACCCTCGTCCGATGCCTAAATTGGTGGCTTCGTGCATCACGCCTGTCCAAGACGGAATGATTGTTGAAAACTTCACCAACCCACAAGTTGTAGAAGCCCGTAAAGGTGTAGTCGAGTTTTTGTTACTCAATCATCCACTTGATTGTCCAGTTTGTGACCAAGCTGGGGAGTGTCATTTACAAGATTTTGCCTTCGAAAATGGTACCAGCACTACTCGCTATCAAGAAGAACGCCGTACTTTCGAGAAAGAAGACATTGGTCCGTACGTACAACTTCACATGACACGTTGTGTTTTATGTTATCGTTGTGTTTACACGGCTGACCAAATCACTGATGGACGTGTTCATGGGGTGATGGGAAGAGGTGACCACGCAGAAATTTCAACCTACATTGGTCATGCCATTGATAATGATTTCTCAGGAAATGTAATTGATGTATGTCCAGTTGGAGCTTTGACCGATAAAACATATCGTTTCAAGAATCGTGTTTGGTTCTCAAAACCAGTAGATGCACATTGCAATTGCGATAAATGTAGCGGAAATGTACAATTATGGTACCGTGGAGACGAAGTTATTCGTGTAACGGCCCGCAAAAACGAATGGGGTGAAGTTACAGCATTTATTTGTAATACTTGTCGCTTCGAGAAAAAGAAAACAAGTGACTGGGTAATTGAAGGGCCAACAAAAGTAAATCGTGCTTCTGTTATTTCAGCAAATAAATATGCTTCAAATTTGATTAAGAAGCCTGATTTTGCATTAAAATTGGCCGAATCTCAATATAAGAAAATTGATGACTCTCGCCCGTATGTGAATGATATGGCTGAAATCAAGCAATCAGAAGATTATAAAGCTTTACAACAGAAAAACGAGAGTTTTTTCAAAAAGTGATTAAGAATCCTATAATTGAAGATTGATTTGTTGGTAATAAAATCGAAATATTTTTCCAAAAAGAATCGTATTTCGTAAATCATATTTCGTAAATAATTTACTATGAGTTCTTTTGTACAATGGCTGACCGAAAGTATGTTTCTTTGGAAAGCTCTTATTATTATCGTGATTTTTGCAATCACACTCGGTATTGCAGCGTATTCAACTTGGGCTGAACGTAAGGTTGCAGCTTATATTCAAGACCGTCGTGGACCAAACCGTGCGGGCTGGGGTGGTTTATTACAGCCTTTGGCCGATGCGGGAAAGATGTTTTTCAAAGAAGATTTTATTCCTGCACAAGCAGATAAGTGGTTATTTATTTTAGGTCCTTGTTTATCAATGTTTACTGCTTTGATGTCAAGTGCTGTTGTGCCATTCGGTAACTCATTTATTATCGGTGGAAAAGAAGTTTTTGTTCAGGCTATTGAAATCAATATTGGTATTTTATATGTTTTCGGCGTTGTTTCATTGGGAGTTTATGGCGTAATGATTGGTGGTTGGGCTTCTAACAATAAATTCTCATTGTTAGGTGCTATTCGTGCTGCTTCACAAAACATCAGTTATGAATTAGCAATGGGTATGTCAATCATTGCAATCTTGATGATGTCAGGTACACTATCGCTTCGTGAAATTGTTGCTCAACAACACGGTGGAAACTGGAATATATTTTATCAACCACTCGGATTTCTAATATTTACTGTTTGTGCCTTTGCTGAGTGTAACCGAACACCTTTCGATTTACCAGAGTGTGAAACAGAGTTAGTTGGTGGCTACCACACGGAGTATAGCTCAATGAAATTAGGCTTTTATTTGTTTGCAGAATATATCAATATGTTTGCTTCTTCGGCAGTAACAGCTTGTTTATTCTTTGGTGGATATAATTATCCAGGAATGGATTTTGTTGAAAGCCAACTTATTTCAGCTCTTGGTGCCAATGTTGGACACAATGTAGCAACATTGGTCGGAATTGGCTCAATGTTTACGAAAATCTTATTCGGTATTTTCTTCTTCATGTGGGTTCGTTGGACAGTTCCACGTTTCCGTTATGACCAATTAATGAACCTTGGTTGGAAAGGCCTAATCCCATTGGCTGTTGGTAATTTGGTAATAACAGCAGGTGCAATTCTCTCAGGTTATAAATTAGTTGGAATTTGGGTTGGATTGGTATTAATGGTTGTGCTTATTTCGGTAGGCTGGTCAATGCGTCCGAAAAAGAAAAACGCTATCATGGGAGCTTAATTAGCTTCTTTCTAACAATCGCTTGATTTATTTCAATGATTGGCTATAAATAAAAGTATTATTTTGAAGGCTTTGGTGTTTACCCTAAAGCTAAATTGATAAAAATTATGCAGCTAACTAATAGAGCAAAAAAGACTGATAAATCCGAATTGAGTTTATTCGAAAGAAGTTATTTGCCTTCTCTTGCAACAGGTTTAGGTATTACGATTAAACACTTTTTTCAAGCAAAACCGACAATCGAATATCCAGAACAAAAACGTTATTTGGGACCAGTTTTTCGTGGACATCATATCTTGAAACGAGACGAAGAAGGGCGTGAGCGTTGTACAGCTTGTGGGCTTTGTGCAGTAGCTTGTCCTGCTGAAGCAATTTCAATGGTTGCTCAGGAGCGTGTCAAAGGAGAAGAACATCTTTATCGTGAAGAAAAATATGCCGCAGTATATGAAATTAACATGCTACGTTGTATTTTTTGTGGTCTTTGTGAAGAAGCTTGTCCAAAACAAGCTGTTTACTTACGCCACGATAAATTTGTACCCGTGTTTACTGACCGTTCAGATGTTATTTATGGAAAGGACCAATTGGTAGAAGACATGAATCAACGTTATCAGCGTGATGCTTGGACCAAAGAAGATGCCATGAAACTTTGGAAATAATTTTTATTAAGCCTTAGATTTTAACCAAAATATGCAAAATATACTTAATTTACCGCCAATTTGGTACACATTCGCAATTTTATCGGTACTGACACTTTTTGGTGCATTAGGTACGATAATGTCCAAAAATCCAGTTCATAGTGTGATTTATTTGATTGTGACCTTCTTTTCAATTTCGGCACACTATATTTTATTGAATGCTCAGTTTTTAGCAGCTGTAAATATCATTGTTTATGCGGGTGCTATCATGGTTTTGTTTCTATTCGTGATTATGTTTTTGAATATGAAACAAGAAGACGATGAAATGAAAAATAATAAACTGGTTACAACCGCCATCGTGACAGCACTCGTTTTAGGAGGAATCTTAATTGTATTTTTGAGAAGAGCTGGGAAAGAAAAAATTGAAGCTACGAACTTCAACTCACAAACAGGTATGGTTGAAATTTTAGGCAAGTCGCTTTATGGTGAATATTTATTGCCGTTTGAGCTAATTTCGATACTATTTTTAGTAGCTATGGCCGGTGCTGTTATGCTTGCTAAGCGTGAGACTGGCGAAAGGCATTTTTAAAAGTTATTGTTGTTAATATACAAGAAGCGTCTCAAGATTTATTCCTGAGACGCTTTTTCTTTGATAGTCCTTTTAGAAACCTTATTTATTGTCAATTACTATCGAATGTTTTTTCTTGAATATTTCCATAAACTCGTTAAAAGTGTTTTCACCTTTTAAAAAATAACGATAAAACCAGATGATGGTAGCACTCGGAATAATATCTGTGAACGGAATAATTTCTTCTAAGAAACCAGCAATCGCTCCAAATGTAGTACGGTGAACTGCATAAATTAAAATTGCAATAATCGGGGCAATTACTACATCGGCTGCTTCGCCCAATGCAGGAATTAAGTAGGTAGCCATTCCTAAGGCGTCAATTGCCAAACTTGCCATTAAATCTTTACGTTTTTTTTCATTAAAACTCTGTGAAACGTTATCACTATAATTGGTCATTTTGAATTTTGAATGAGGAATGTTTTTCATTCAATCTATTAAACGTCAACTGAATCAAAAACTGTCAGTTTTTTTGGAGAATTTTATGAAAGGCTTAAAATAGTGTCAATTATGCCAAATTTTAGTCCATGACTGTAAAATATTTAATAAAGTAGCTGTTATAAAAACAAAATCTATGCCAAAAAAAGAGTAAACTGAAAACTCACAGATAACCACTTAATATAAGAGAAAAAAGTATTGAATTTTAAAAATATCCATTTAATAAGTTTTTGGCACGATTTTGGTTATTTTAGAAGTGTTCGCAAAAGATACACACTGATAAATAATAGCGTAAGAGTATACTTATCTGTTATTGTAAAAATATTCAAAAAGGTTCACTCAATAGACTTAAAGTCATCTGATATTATTGGATGACTTTTTATTTTTTGTAGCTTCTCTGGGAGGGTTCAACCTTAATTGTTTCTTCACAAAGTTCTAACGCCTGCTTTATAAAGTGTTTTTTTTATATTAATTATTAAAAAAAACATACAAATAATTGTTATAACAAATATATTATATATTTTTGTGTGTTAAACAATAATTAGTATAACAAATAAATTATTGTTTCAATGCCCAAAAAGTATTACTGTCAATTCAACAAATTATTTTTTTGAAATGCCTATCTATCATAAACTCGGCAAAATTCCTTCAAAACGACATATTCAGTTTGAAAAACCTGAGGGTGGTTTATATTATGAGCAGCTTTTTGGAACAATCGGTTTCGATGGTATGGCATCATTGATGTACCATATTCATCGCCCTACGCAGGTCATGCAGATACTTGAAAGTCAAGATTTTACGCCAAAGTCAGCCAATGCTCACAATATGATGATGCGGAAATTCATTGGTTTTGATGTAGCACCCAAAGATGATTTTTTGGAAAGTAGAGTTCCGATGATGTTTAATAAAGATTGTACTATTGGTGTGGCTGCTCCAAAACAATCGCTTCGTAATTATTTTTATAAAAATGCAGATTCGGACGAACTCTTGTTTATTCATAAGGGGTCAGGAATGCTTCGTACGCAACTCGGAAATATTAGTTTTGAATATGGTGATTATTTGGTGATTCCGCGAGGGATGATTTACCAAATTGATTTTAATACGAATGATAATCGGATTTTTTATGTAGAATCGCATTTTCCAATTTACACGCCCAAACGTTACCGAAATCATTTTGGACAATTACTCGAAAGTTCGCCTTTCTGTGAAAGAGATTATAAACTCCCCGAAATTTTAGAAACTTATGACCAAAAAGGCGAATTTTTGATAAAAATCAAAAAACAACATCAGCTTCATCAATTAATCTATCAGTATCATCCTTTTGATGTAGTAGGTTTTGATGGATATAATTACCCTTGGGGATTTTCAATTCATAATTTTGAGCCAATCACTGGTCGAATCCACCAACCACCGCCTGTACATCAGACTTTCCAAACCGATGCTTTTGTGGTTTGTTCGTTTTGTCCGAGACTTTACGATTATCACCCAAAAGCCATTCCAGCTCCTTACAATCACTCAAATATTGACTCCGACGAAGTAATTTATTACGTCGATGGCGATTTTATGAGTAGAAATGATATTGCAAAAGGCCATATCACGCTACACCCTGGCGGTATTCCACACGGCCCGCACCCTGGTGCAATGGAACGCAGTATTGGAAAAACTGAAACACACGAATTGGCAGTAATGGTTGATACTTTCCGACCATTAATGATTACGGAGAATGCTTTGTTATATGACGATGGAAAATATTTTAAGAGTTGGATAGCCCCCCGCTCGTAAAGGGGGGATTTCTTATTCCCTTATTTCTTTATTGAAAAAAAACTTTACACTTCAAAAATATATAAAAATGGAAAATGTGATAATTGAAAATAAAAACCCAAACTCTCCTTTAAGAGTTGGGAGTACTGAGCGTGATTTCTTACCCATCAACGGTACTGATTACATTGAAATATACGTAGGAAATTGTAAACAAGCTGCACATTACTATCAAACAGCTTTTGGTTTTCAACCGTTGGCTTATGCTGGACTCGAAACTGGGCTGCGTGACCGTGAAAGTTATGTTCTTCAACAAGGAAAAATTCGTTTGATTCTTACTTCTCCACTTCATGGAGGTACTGAAATTGGTCGCCACATTGACCAGCACGGCGACGGTGTAAAAGTAGTGGCTCTTTGGGTTGACGATGCCCGTGATGCTTATTACGAAACGATTTCTCGTGGAGCAAAACCTTACTTTGAGCCAATCGAAGAAGAAGATGAATTCGGAAAAGTAGTACGTTCGGGTATTCACACTTATGGCGACACTGTGCATATTTTCGTAGAAAGAAACGAGTACAAAGGTGTTTTTTTGCCAAATTTTAAGGCATGGAAACCAAGTTATAAGCCCTCGCCAGTTGGTTTAAAATACATTGACCATATCGTAGGAAATGTGGGCTGGAATGGCATGAACGAATGGGTGAATTTTTATGGAAAAGTAATGGGTTTTAATCAGTTGGTAAGTTTTGATGACAAGGATATTTCGACAGAATATACTGCTTTGATGAGCAAGGTGATGTCGAACGGAAACGGACGTATCAAGTTCCCAATCAACGAACCAGCCGAAGGAAAAAAACGCTCACAAGTAGAAGAATACCTTGATTTTTATGGCGGTGCAGGTGTACAGCACTTGGCTGTGGCTACCGATGATATTATCACGACAGTTACGCATTTGCGAGAACATGGAGTTGAGTTTCTACAAGTTCCTGACAGTTATTACGAAGATTTGAAAGGTAGAATTGGTGACATTGATGAAGAAATTGAGCAATTAAATCAACTCGGAATTTTGGTTGACCGTGACGAAGAAGGCTATTTACTCCAAATTTTCACAAAACCTATCGAACCACGTCCAACGATGTTTTTTGAGATTATTCAAAGAAAAGGAGCAAAGTCATTCGGAAAAGGCAATTTTAAAGCTCTTTTTGAAGCAATCGAACGTGAACAAGTTTTGAGAGGAACATTGTAAGTTAGTTTTGAAGCGGTTAGTCGCCCGTTCTGCATGAGTGAATTAGAGAATGTTTTCTTAAAATTCAATCATTCTATCAATCTCTCATTCTATCATTAATTTCTATGAATCAAAATTATAATTCATACTTACCTGCTGACCAAGAAGTTTGGCAAGTGCTTTTCGAGCGGCAGATGCAAAAGTTACCTGCAATTGCCAGCGAATCATATCTGTATGGAATTGAAAAAGCTGGTTTTGTGGCTGACCACATTCCTGATTTTGAGTTAGAAACTAATCCTCGTCTGCAAGCACTGACTGGTTGGTCAGTGGTGGCGTGTGAGGGTTTAGTGCCAATCAAAGAGTTTTTTGAGCTTTTGGCAGATAAAAAATTCCCCGCTTCCACTTGGCTTCGCAAAATGGACCAATTGGAGTATTTGGAAGAACCAGACATGTTTCATGATACGTTCGGACATGTGCCGCTATTGACCAATCAATCTTTTTGCGATTTTTTAGCAGAGTTTAGTCACATTTCGCTCAGATATCTCAACAATGAAGAAGCGATAAAACTTTTACAAAAACTCTATTGGTTTACAGTAGAATTTGGACTGATTCGTGAAAATAATCAACTCAAAATCTACGGTGGAGGGATTATTTCTTCGAGTGGTGAAAGTGTTTATAGTTTAGTAAGTGGTGTGCCAGAACGGAGACCGTATTGCATTGAGGAAATCCTGAAAACAGAAGTAAAAATTGATGCTTATCAGAAAAAATATTTTGTGATAGAATCTTACCAACAACTCTATCAATCGCTTAAAAATTTTGAAGAAATTTTGGAACGGCAATTATTAGTGTATTAATAATTGAAGGTTTTTTCTACTTTTGTACTATTAATAATTTAGATTTTGCAATTTATGCCGAATTTAATTTGCAAAGCTTTGAACGTGAGCAAATTTGATGTAAGTTTTGATTGTAAATTCAACGTATATAAATGTAGATAAAAACTGAATTTTAAATAAATGACACACTCAGATAAGCGTTCTTATTATTTTAAGATTGATACTACCATCAAGCGTATTCGTAGTTTTATGCAAAAAGGGCTGACTGATGGCGGTATTGACCTAACAGTTGACCAATGGGTAGTGATTGACCACATCAAACCCAAAGCAGGAATTAGTCAGAATGATTTGGCAGTTGATACAGCAAAAGATGCTCCAACAATCACCCGAATTTTAGATTTATTGGTTGAAAAAGGCTTAGTTCGTCGCCAAATGGCCGATGAAGACCGCCGTAAGTTTAATATTTATCTGACCGAAGAAGGCGAAAATTTACATCAAAATGCGTTGGGAGTAATTGGCGAAATTCGTAGAAAATCATGGGGGAATTTGACCGATGAAGACTACGACCATCTGGTTAGAATCATGGATACGATTCACAAAAATGTAAGTGAAAAATAATTGAAGTTTGCAAAATTGGTTTCCAAGCTGAGTTTTGTAAACCAATTTTGTAAATATATACACAATGACTACTTGGCTCAATATAGCACCCGATAGTGATTTTTCTATATATAATCTTCCCTTCGGGATTTTTAGTACCCACCCAAACAAGCCTCGAGTGGGGGTCAGAATCGGTGATTATGTCATTGATTTAGAACAAACCCGAAAATTAGGTTTACTTAATGTTCCTCGAAATATTTGTAATCAGTCAAGCCTAAATCCATTTATTGGACTTGGTAAAAAACGCACAAATGCCGTTCGACTTCAATTACAAGAATGGCTTTCTGAAGAAAACTCTCCATTAAAAAGGCATTTTGACCACATTTTTTATAAAATTGAAGCTGTTAAAATGCACTTACCCGTAAAAATCGGCGATTATACCGATTTTTATTCAAGCATCGAACATGCAACCAATGCAGGGAAGATTTTTCGTCCCGAGAATCCGCTTTACCCAAACTGGAAACATATTCCAATTGCCTATCACGGAAGAGCAAGTTCGATTGTAGTTTCGGGAACTCCCATTCATCGTCCGCAAGGACAATTCAAACCTGCCGACTCTCTAAATCCAGTTTTTGGATACACCAAAGAATTAGATTTTGAATTAGAAATGGGTGCAATTATTGGCAGAAATTCGGAGCATGGCAAAAGCATCAGCACTGCCGAAGCGGAAGAGTATGTTTTCGGTTTGGTACTTTTCAATGATTGGTCGGCCAGAGACATTCAACGTTGGGAAACTCTTCCACTTGGGCCATTTTTGGGTAAAAACTTTGCTTCTTCTATTTCTCCGTGGGTGGTTACGCTCGAAGCGTTAGAAACATTCAGAGTGCAAGGCCCAACACAAGACCCTCTACCATTGCCATATTTGCAGGTTGAGGGAATCAGAAATTTTGATATTCAGCTTATTGCTAAACTCAACCAAACAACCATTACTAAAACAAATTTTAAGTATATGTATTGGAATATTGCCCAGCAAATTGCCCACCATACGGTCAATGGTTGTAACCTGAAAATTGGCGATATTCTGGCTTCGGGAACAATAAGTGGTTCGGAAGTTGGTTCTTTTGGCTCCCTTTTAGAACTTACTTGGGCAGGAAAAAATCAACTCACACTTAATAGTGGAGAAACTCGCACCTACCTCGAAAACGATGATACGCTAACATTAGCTGGTTTTTGTGAAAAAGAAGGAAAAAAAGTTGGTTTTGGCGAGGTTATAGGCAAAATTATTCAAAATTATAAATAAAAGTCATTGCCGTCAGCTAAAGCAGAGGGCAATAACTTTTTCACAAGAACGTATGCTCACCCTCAATCCCAATGAATTAGATTCAAGAGTTTTTTATAGTTATTTGACTGGAACAGTTGCTCCTCGACCTATTGCATTTGCGAGTACAGTCGATAGATTGGGCAATGTAAATCTGAGTCCATTTAGTTTTTTTAATATCATGGGTATTAATCCTCCGATTTTAGTTTTTGCACCCAATAATCGAGGGAGAGATGGCTCAAAAAAAGACACGACTCTCAACTTAGAAGAAGTGCCAGAAGTGGTGATTAATATGGTAGATTACGCCATGGTACAACAAATGTCGCTTTCGAGTGTGGAGTTTCCACGAGGCACGAATGAATTTATTAAAGCGGGTTTTACTGAAGAACAATCGGTTTTTGTGAAACCCCCACGAGTAAAAGAATCAAAAGCTCAGTTTGAATGTAAAGTGCTTGAAATCAAGCAGTTTGGTTCAATGAATTTGACGATTTGTGAAATTGTTCTGGCACATTTTTCGGAGGAAATTATTGGTGAAAATGGTAGAATTGACCAGCAAAAAACTGATTGGGTTGCACGAATGGGTGGAGATTGGTATGCTCGTGCAAACGAAACTTCTATCTTTGAAGTAGAAAAACCGATAACAAAAATAGGTATTGGGTATGATGCCATTCCTGCAAATATTCGTTTGTCTAAAATACTGACAGGTAATCATTTAGGGCAACTCGGCAATGTAGAAAAGCTACCAACACAAACAGAAATTGAAGCGTACCGAGCAACGCCAACGATGCAAAATATTATTGAACAAGTGATGTATGGCTGTGCATTTCTTGATAATCTACTACACGCCGAAGCTGCCAAGCTATTAAATGAAAATAAAGTAAAAGAAGCATGGATGGTGCTTTTGCAAAACATCCCCCCAATCTCTATCTGAGAGTGAGGGGATGTTTCAGAACTCGTAACAGAATCTTAATTGAATATTTTTAATTCTCCTCAGGTGTTGGCCGCCATTTAAAAGACTGATTATCAATGGCTCGCATGGTGCAAAGAATGCCATCAAGGTGGTCGTATTCGTGTTGGAGCAGTTCAGAAATAGCATCTTCCACTTGCCAAGTTTGTAGTTGCCAATTTTCGTCTAAGTATTTAATGGTCAGTTTTTTGTGGCGTTTTACCTTCACTAATAAATTCGGAAACGACATACAATCATCCCATAGTTCAAACATTTCTTCACTGAGATTTTCAAAAACTGGATTGATGATTACGAGCGGTTTATCCAAATTCAAATAAATCAAACGTTTCATGACTCCGAGTTGCGGAGCGGCGATTCCTCGTCCAAACTTGTATTTTTCTCGAATTTCTTCCATCACATTATGTAAATCAGATACCCATTCTTTTACTTTTGGTAATTCGTGTTCATATACAGGTTCACAGACTTCATATAATCGTGGGTCGCCGAGTTGGAGTAAGTCGTTTAGTTTTTTCATCGAAATTGATTTAACAAAAATTAACATCCACAAATAAACTAAAAAATATCTACATTCGTTTTTTCGGTGCAATAAAGAATTTTAACACAATGAAAAACTTACTTTTAACAATCTTTACACTATCTTTTTTAAATAGTTTTGGTCAGTTAATTACAAAAATGCCTGAAATTGACGACCAAACAAGCTACGAAACTGATATTACAAAAGTCGAGATTCGTGGTGGTTACACAATTGTTTCTTTTTCTTATCAAGTCTCTCAGCGGAAAAATAATTCGTATCAATTTCAATTTCCGTTCCCCAATCAAAACCAACCGAGTTCAAATTATACAATTTCGTTTAACCCAAAAAGTTATTTGAATGGAAATGGCAAACACTTTAAATACATCAAATGCACAGGTATCCCCGAACTTCCTGAAGAAAAACAGGTTTTCCCTGGCGAAAAATATCGTTTTACTGTTTATTTTGAAAAGCTCGATGCGGGTATCGAAACTTTCAATTTGATTGAAGGTAAAAATCGCCCCGAAGAACGTCATCAATATTGGAATTTTTATGGGGTGCATATCAACAATCCACTTACCCCTCCGCCAGCGGTTGCTAAGAAAATTGAAGAGCCAGAAAAGGAAGAAGAAATAACGGTGACAATAAAAGGCAAATTGATTGATGCGAAAACAAATAAACCAATAATAGGTAAAGTGTTGTATCGCTTTGATTATGATGCACAAAAATCTGATTCGGTAAAAACGAGTGCAACTGGCGAGTATTCGTTTAAAATAAAACCTGAATCCTATACTTTTGTGGCTTCCGCCAAAGGTTATGAGAATGCTCAAGAAAGCATGGATTTATCAAAAATTGGTAAAAGTCAACAGTTTTCGCAGAGTATTTATCTAAATCCAGTTGAAAAAGTTGTTAAAAAAACAGAGCCAGTAAAAGAAGAAGCTCCGAAGCCAGAACCTAAAATGGAGGTTGTGAAAGAAGAAGCAAAAATAAACAGTCCAGTAAAAATCGAAGAAAATAAATTTAGACTTGATAAGGTATTGTTTGAAATTGGTGAGTCTAAACTTTTACCAGATTCGTATGAGCAACTTGATGGGCTTTTGAAAATGTTGAAAGAAGACCCAAAAATGAATATTATCGTTGAGGGCCATACCGATAATGTAGGTGAACCAACTCAAAATAAACGCCTCTCGCTCGAACGTGCTTATAATGTGCGTGAGTACTTGATTAGCAAGGGAATTGCAGGTTTTAGAATTCAATTTAAAGGCTATGGGGATACTAAACCAATTGCTGATAACAATACGGAAGAAGGCCGCAAAATGAATCGCAGGGTTGAGTTTGTGATTTTGTAAAGCAGAAATATTGCCACAAATAAATTGCGGTATTTGTGGCAACTAATGAGTCAGAAGCTTAATCTTAAAATCTAATATTTTCTATAATATCGCTTGCCATCATGCTTGTCATACCAAATTTTTCGGCGGCACGGTCGCCTGCCACTCCGTGTTGATAGACTCCCAAAATTGCCGCTTCTTTTGGGGTATATCCTTGTGCCAGTAATGCCGTTATGATTCCCGTAAGTACATCGCCACTGCCTGCGGTTGCCATTCCTGCATTTCCCGAAGAATTGAAATGAATTGTTCCATCAGGCAAAGCTACTGCCGTATTTGCTCCTTTCAAACACACAATTAGTTCTCTATCAACAGCAAATTCTCGTAAAAGTTCCAATTTTTCGTAGTCGTCAGCCCAAGGTTTTCCAATAAGATTTTTAAATTCTTTTGGGTGTGGCGTAAGAATGGAATGTGGTGGAATTTTCTTCATTGCTCTATTTTCAGTCGAAAAATTATTGAGAGCATCCGCATCCAACACCATCGAAATTGACAAATCTTGACAAATTTCGCAGAGTTTTTCTAAACTCATTCTGATACTGCCATGCACACCGATTCCTGGCCCAACTCCAACTGCTTGAAAACGATTGTTAAAATCAGCTGCGTGAAATTCGGTAGCAATAAAATCAGTATTTTTATTATTCCGAGCCTCCCAATACATAGCTTCAGGCAGAAGTGTTTGCACGATTGGTAAGCCCGACTTTATGGAATGAACAGTGAGTTTTCCGACACCCGAACGCATACATGCACGAGCTGAAAGCACGGCCGCACCCATCATGCCGTGGCTTCCTGCAATCAGTAAAGCGTGTCCGAAAATGCCTTTGTGCGAAAACTTTTGGCGGGGTTTTATCAACTTTTCTGCTACTTTAGGAGATGAATAAAAGAAATTCGTTTCTGAGTTTTGGATAAAATCTTGATTCAACCCTATAGCTACTGTATGCCAATCGCCAACAAATTTAGCATTTTGCGGCAACATAAAAGCTAATTTGGGTAATTGAAAAGCTACTGTGTGCGTAGCGTTGACAATAACATCGGCCGAATTATTTGGTTTATCTGCAAATAGCCCTGAAGGCATATCAACTGATATAATCTTCGCTTCACTCATATTTATTTGCTCGATTATTGGTTTTAGTAAACCATCAATCGAGCGAGAGAGTCCAGAACCTAAAAGTGCATCAATAATAAGGTCATTTTCGGTGAAACTGAGTATAATTTGTTTATTTTCAATATAATTTATAGTCAGTTGCTTTTCTAAACGTATGAGATTTTTCTGAAAGTTTTCAGAGGTTTTGTCAGAATATTTTACCACAAAAACCTCTAAATCATAACCCAAAGCATGCAACATTCGGGCAATTGCAAAGCCATCTCCTCCATTATCACCGAGTCCACAAAAGACTCTTATCTTGAAATTTCCTGTTTCAAAATGCTCACAAAACCAATTCACGAATGCTCTTGAAGCTCGCTCCATCAAATCAATTGAAGCGATGGGTTCGTGCTGAATTGTGTGGGCATCAGCCGCTCTGATTTGTTCAACCGATAATATTTTCATGGATTTACTTTTTTAAAATCTCAAGATGTATTTAATTCGTAAATATCGTAATTAACTTTTTTGTTTTTTAGATAAACTTCCATCCATGCCATTGAAAATAAGTGTAATCATACCAACTTTTAACGAAGCCGATACTATCGGTCGCCTTATCGAAACCTTAAAAGAGTTTAGTAACTCACAAGTGCTTGAAATAATAGTTGTTGATTCTCCAGATTCAACCGACAATACTTTTGAAATAGCCCAAAGTCTGGATATTCTTGTCGTAAAATCTCCACAAAAAGGCAGAGCAACACAAATGAATTTTGGGGCTTTACTTGCTTCGGGCGAAATTCTTTATTTTGTTCATGCTGATACAAAAGTGAATCCTGATTATGCTTTTGATATCCAGAAGGCAATCTTGACTGGATATGATTTTGGTTGTTATCGTTATCGGTTTGATTCTCCAAGTATTCTTCTGAAAATAAATGCTTTTTTTACTCGACTGCCTTTTATTTGGTGTCGAGGCGGCGACCAAACACTTTTTATTCGTAAAGAAGATTTTCTGAAAGTTGGAAAATTTAGAGAAGATTATCAAATCATGGAAGATTATGAATTTATTACTCGGGCAAACAAGGTACTAAAATTCAAGATTATTCCTAAAAATGTCGTCGTTTCTGCCCGAAAATACAAAACTAATTCCTATCTTCGGGTTCAGAAAGCAAACTTTATAGTCATGCGAATGTTTCTGAATGGAAAGGCTTCTCAGCAAGAAATGACCGAAACATATCGCCGAATGTTAGATTACCGATGATGAAATATGATATATAGGGGAAATTTATTCTTAGGATGTCATAGAGTAAAAATCACTAAAAACTCCTATTATATAATATGACAGAATTAATTAGTGGAATTCAGCAAGTTGGAATCGGTGTAAGAAATGCCCAAGAAGCCTTCAGTTGGTATAATAAAACGTTGGGGCTGAATGTCCCGCTCTTTGATGACGTTGCCGAAGCAACCCTCATGACTCGCTACACCAAAGGCAATATTCGCCAACGTCGAGCAATTTTAGCCCTCAACATGGCGGGAGGTGGTGGAGCCGAAATTTGGCAATCGAATCGACCAGAGCCATTGGCCGCTGATTTTGAACCACAAATAGGCGATTTAGGTATTTTTGCTGTAAAAATCAAATGCTCTAATGTACAAAAATTTGCTGGGAGTCAGCAGATTGTAACTACTCAATCGCCCGAAGGTAAACCTACCGCTTGGCTCAAAGATAGCTACGGGAATCAACTCCAGATAGTACAAGATAATTCATGGTTTAAGCCCAAAGAGAGTATTACTGGTGGAGTTTTAGGTGTAATCATTGGCGTGAGTGATATTGAAAAAGCCTTAAAATTGTATAAAGATGTGCTGGAAATGAATGAATTAGTTTATGATAAAACAGGTACTTTTGATGATTTGAAAGAACTAAATGCCAATCAAAAACAATTTCGTAGAGTTTTACTGAAAAAATCAATGAATAATGTTGGAGCATTTAGTAGATTACTCGGAAACGTTGAAATTGAGTTAGTACAAGCTCTTGAAGGCTCGCCGAAAACGATTTTTGAAGGCAGAAGTTGGGGTGATTTAGGCTTCATTCATGTGTGTTTTGATACGCTTGATATGAATGCCTTGAAAGAAAAATGTGCAAAAAATGGTTTCCCTTTTACTGTTGATAGTAATGATAACGGAGAGACTTTCGATATGGGAGAAGCAGGCGGACGATTTACGTATTTGGAAGACCCAGACGGTACGTTGATTGAATTTGTAGAGACGCACCGAGTACCAGTTTTGAAAAAGATTGGCTGGTATTTGAATCTCAAAAAACGCAAAAGCCAAAAACCATTACCCGAT
>JAIYBU010000125.1 GCA_027488335.1 Cytophagaceae bacterium | reverse complement strand
ATCACCTTTCCCTCTTATTATCAATGACTTACAAAATCTACCCCAACCAAAAATACTACAACTTCTTATTATTGTCCTATGAAATAGTTATTCCCTGAGTATTTATTGCTATTACACAAATCGGAATGTTCTACTAATGAATTATTTAATGATAGATATTTCAAACAAATTAGGTTTGTCGGGGTTTTCATTTGTAGATTCTACTTATCGTCATGGAATTCATTCCATGTCTAAAGGAACAAAGGAATATGCTTCTTTAAATTCACACTGAATAAAATTGGTTTCAAAAATATTCAGAGACTTTACTTTACACTAATATAACAATGTAGTTTCGAGTCTATATATATAGGTTGTGAAGCAGTACCTACTATTTATTGGTAATAAATTCGATTGGTTTGATTTATATTCTGTAAGTTTGGTTATTGGGACTTTTTTGTTTCCTTATATGTAGATAGTATTGTATGTGCTAAGCCAGTAAGTAAAGATTGGCTTGGGAATGTTTCACGAACTGTTTAATGTTTTTTTATGAAGAAGGTTATTGTTATTGGTGCGGGCTTTGCTGGATTATCGGCTGCTACTAAATTGGCCGATGAAGGCTACGATGTTACGGTTATAGAAAAAAACTCAATGGCTGGTGGTAGAGCAAGGGTATTTGAAGAGCAAGGGTTTGTTTTTGATATGGGTCCAAGCTGGTATTGGATGCCCGATATTTTTGAACGCTATTTTGCTGAGTTTGGGAAAAAACCTTCGGATTATTATCATTTGGTAAGACTTGACCCGTCGTATAAAGTTATATTTAATAAGGAAGAAGAAATATCGCTGCCTGCTAATATGCAGCAACTCGAAACCCTCTTTGAGAGTATTGAAGTTGGGAGTGCAGCACGGTTACGTGACTTTTTGGAGGAATCGAAATATAAATATGATGTGGGTATTGGAGAATTTGTCTGGAAACCGAGTATTTCGATAACGGAGTTTTTTGACATTCGTTTGGCATCAAAAGCTATTAGTCTTGATTTGTTTGCTTCGTTTGGGAAACATATTCGTAAGTTTTTCAAGAATGAGCGTTTGCTTCAATTGATGGAGTTCCCAATTTTATTTTTGGGGGCTACTCCACAGAATACTCCTGCCCTATATAGTTTAATGAATTATGCTGAGATTGCTCTCGGTACTTGGTATCCGATGGGTGGAATGCACGAGATTATTAAAGGTATGGTTTCGTTGGCAAAAGAAAAGGGAGTAAAGTTTCAGTTGAGCGAAGCGGTGACAAAAATAGTTGTAGAAGGGAAACAGGCGAAAAGGGTTATTACAGAAAGAGGCGAATACGAGGTTGATGTAGTGATTGGTGGAGCAGATTATCATCATATTGAAGATAAACTATTGACAACTGAGACTCGTAATTATGATGATAAGCACTGGGACAAACAAGTGATGGCTCCTTCTTCTCTCCTATTTTATTTAGGAGTAAATCGTAGAATTGATAAATTGACTCACCACAATTTGTTTTTCGATGAAGATTTCAATGTACACGCCGACGAAATTTATACAAATCCGCAATGGCCATCGAAACCTTTGTTTTATGCCTCTGCTCCATCAAAGACCGATAAAAGTGTCGCTCCTGAGGGCTCGGAGAATCTGTTTGTGCTGATTCCGATTGCTCCTGACTTAGAAGACAATGAAGCAATCAGAGAAAACTACTACCATATCGTAATGGATAGATTGGAAGCATACGTAGGACATGATATTAGAAACCATGTGGTTTATAAGAGAAGTTTTGCTGTGGATGATTTCAAGAATGACTACAATTCGTACAAAGGTAATGCTTATGGCTTGGCAAATACATTGATGCAAACAGCCTTTTTGAAACCAAGTTTGAAAAATAAGAAAGTCAACAACCTATATTATACTGGACAATTAACTGTCCCTGGTCCTGGAGTTCCACCTTCGTTGATTTCGGGTTTGGTAGTTGCAAAGCAAGTGATGAAAGAAAATCTTTAGCATTTTATAAAAATTATATTGCTAAACTGTAAACACTTTTAGGGTTTGTTAGTTTATTAATGTATATTGAACTTTAAAAGTATTTGACAATGATATTTATCATATTTCTGATTGCAGATATGATATTTTTCAGAATCTATTAAGTCTATTTTTCCCTAACAGTTTGAACGAAGAAATATCATGTTGGATTTGTATGAAAAAACAACTTTTGGTTGCAGTAAACTCATAACGGAGCTTTACAGTACGTCCTTTACGTTAGGTATTAAGACACTTGACAAGAAATTCCACGAACCTATCTTTGGTATCTATGGATTTGTGCGATATGCCGATGAAATTGTAGACACATTTCATGGTTTCGATAAGAAAGTTTTGCTCGACCGCTACAAGGCTGAGACTTATCTTGCCATAGAAGAAGGTATAAGTTTAAATCCTGTTTTACATTCGTTTCAGAAAGTTGTAAGAAAATATAATATACAACATGATTTGATTGAGGCGTTCTTGCATAGCATGGAAATGGACTTATACAATATTGCTTATGATGCTGATGGTTATAATGAATATATTTATGGTTCGGCCGAAGTGGTGGGTTTGATGTGTTTGAGAGTATTTTGTGAAGGAAACGAAGCATTGTATGATAAATTAAAGGCTGACGCTCGCAGTTTGGGAGCGGCTTTTCAGAAAGTGAATTTTTTGCGAGATTTGAAAAGCGATTTTAGTGAGCGTGGTCGTGTTTATTTCCCAGGTATTGATTTCGAGAATTTTGATATTTCAGCAAAGGCCTTGATTGAAGATGATATTCAACAAGATTTTGATAATGCGTATCGAGGAATTATGGGTTTGCCCGAAGGAGCAAGAAAAGGAGTTTATTTGGCATACGTATATTATTTAAAACTTTTTGGAAGAATTAAGCAAACGGCAGCGAATCGAATTCAGCACGAACGCATTAGGGTTCCAGATAGAATTAAGTTTGCATTATTGGCAAAGACTTTAGTTCAGAGCAGCCTGAATGTACTTTAAAAGCCGCAATTTAGACTTCATCATCATAAAAAGACTGTTGGGAAACCAGTGGTCTTTTTTCTTTGGGATAATTATAATTTTCACTACTTTTGCTGACTTATTCTGAGCCCAAAAAATTGGCATAATTTTCGTGAATAGGTAATAAATTGGAGCATAAATAGAAAAACCGATAAAACCCATGAAATTTGTTATTTCATCATCTACATTACTCAAGCACCTTTCGACAATCAATGGTGTGATTGCCAGCAATCCGATTGTTCCGATTCTCGAAAACTTTTTGTTTCAATTAGATAAAAGCAATTTGACCGTTACGGCATCTGATATGCAGACGGTTATGATTACCGAGTTTGAAGTAGAATCTCGTGATAGCGGTTCGTTTGCTGTGCCTGCACGTTTATTACTTGATACTTTACGCAGCTTGCCAGAGCAGCCTGTGCAGATAAATATTGACGAAGAAACTTTTGGAACTGAACTGGTAACGGCTAATGGTCGTTATAAATTGGCTGGCGAAAATCCGATGGATTTTCCGAGAGTCCCACAAGTAAATCGTACGTTTAGCATCGAAATGGATTCTGATACGCTCGGTTCGGCAATTGCAAATACGATTTTTGCGACGAGTACAGACGATTTACGTCCTGCTATGACTGGGGTTTTTGTACAAGTTTCTGAAAGTTCGACAACTTTTGTGGCTACTGATGGGCATCGTTTGATTCGCTACCGTCGTGAAGATATAACTTCGCCAAATAGCACGACGATGATTTTGCCACGTAAGGCATTGAATTTATTGAAGTCATCGCTTCCTGGAGAAATCATGCCTGTCAAAGCGGAATTTAGTAATTCAAATGCGTTTTTCAGCTTTGGACACATCAAGATGATTTGTCGATTGATTGATGAACGTTTCCCTGATTATGAAAACGTAATTCCACAAAATAACCCAAATAAGTTACGCATCGAACGCACCGAGTTATTGAGTACGTTGAAACGTATCTCGATTTACTCAAATAAAACTACCCATCAGATTCGTTTAAAGATTTCACCAAACGAATTAGTTATTTCGGCCGAAGATTTAGATTACTCAAATGAAGCAACTGAAAAGCTATCGTGCGAATACGATGGCGAAGAAATGGAAATTGGTTTCAATGCTAAGTTTTTGATTGAAATGTTGAATAACTTGAGCGTGAAAAATATTTCGTTGGAGATGTCGCAGCCGAATCGTGCAGGTTTGATTATTCCTGTTGAGAAAACTGAGAATGAAGATACATTGATGCTCGTTATGCCTGTGATGTTGAATACTTATGCGTAAGCTTTATTTTAGTTATAATCATGTAATTATCATTTGCTAACGATAAAGACACAAAAAAGTCCCGATTTCTCTCGAAGTCGGGACTTTTTTATATTACTTAAACTTTACTCTTAGTTCGTAGACCCTAAACTTGCTCCGAGGTATTCACGGTTTAAGCGAGCTATATTTTCAAGAGAGATTTCTTTCGGACATTCGGCTGCACACGCACCTGTGTTTGTACAAGTACCAAAACCTTCGGCATCCATTTGAGCAACCATTTTCATGGCACGGTCTTCACGCTCTGGTTGTCCTTGTGGCAATAATGATAATTGTGAAACTTTTGCCGAAACGAATAGCATTGCCGAAGCATTTTTACAAGCCGAAACACAAGCTCCACAACCGATACAAGCCGCAGCAGCAAATGCTTTATCTGCATCGTCTTTCGGAATTGGTAATGAGTTACCGTCTTGGGCATTTCCTGTGTTTACAGAGATGTATCCACCCGCTGCAATGATGCGGTCGAATGAGCTTCTGTCAACAACTAAATCTTTTACCACAGGAAAAGCCACTGCTCTCCAAGGCTCAACTACGATAGTATCGCCGTCCTTGAAGCTACGCATGTGCAACTGGCAAGTGGTTACCCCTTTCAATGGCCCGTGAGGCTGACCATTGATGTACATACTACACATTCCGCAGATACCTTCACGACAATCGTGGTCAAATGCAATTGGTTCTGTTCCTTCTGAAACGAGACGCTCGTTCAAAACATCAAACATTTCTAAGAACGACATATCTTCAGAAATACCTGCCACTTGGTAAGTTTCAAGTTTTCCGTTTGCTTTTTTATTTTTTTGACGCCACACTTTTAGTGTGAGGTTCATATTTCCTTCAGACATAAAGTTAAAAATTTAAAATTTACCTCATTTAGAGACAAAAGGTTTTACTTATAACTACGTTGAGCAATTTTGATGTTTTCGTAAATCAAAGGCTCTGGGTTAAGGTTCCATTTGCTTTCACCTTCATATTCCCATGCTGCTACGTACATGTAGTTTTCATCATCACGAAGTGCTTCGCCTTCTTCGGTTTGGTATTCTTCACGGAAGTGTCCTCCGCAAGATTCGTTACGATTTAGGGCATCAACACACATCAATTCACCCAATTCGATAAAGTCAGCCACACGACCAGCTTTGTCAAGTTCAGGGTTAAATTCATCAGCATCACCCAAGATACGGAGGTCAGACCAGAATTCTTTTTTCAACGCTTGAATTTCTGCGATTGCCTCTTTCAAACCTTTTTCATTACGGGCCATTCCACATTTATCCCACATGATTTTACCCAAACGCTTGTGGAATGATTCTGGAGATTGCTTTCCTTTGATGCTCAACAATTTATTGATTCTTTCCTGAACAGCTTTTTCAGCCTCAACAAAAGCTGGATGGTCAGTTGAAATTGACTTCGTACGAATTTCGCTTGAAAGATACGAACCAATTGTATAAGGAATTACGAAATATCCATCGGCCAAACCTTGCATCAAAGCACTTGCTCCCAAACGGTTTGCACCGTGGTCAGAGAAGTTGGCTTCGCCCAAAGCATATAAACCTGGAACGTTTGTCATTAAGTTATAGTCAACCCAAAGACCACCCATTGTGTAGTGAACAGCTGGGTAGATACGCATTGGCACTTCGTAAGGGTCTTCTCCAGTAATTTGCTTGTACATATCAAACAAGTTACCGTATTTCTCTTTCACCACAGCCTTACCCATCTCTCTGATTTCTTCTTTTGAAGGGCTGTGCATATTTTTCTTGTTGGCTTCAATTTTGCCATAGCGTTCAATAGCAGAAGCGTAATCAAGGTATACTGCCATTTTTGATGCACCTACACCATAACCAGCATCGCAACGCTCTTTGGCTGCACGAGAGGCAATATCACGAGGAACTAAGTTTCCGAAGGCAGGATAGCGACGCTCTAAGTAGTAATCTCTTTCTTCTTCTGGAATATCATTTCCTGCACGTTTAT